>JAUSNJ010000194.1 GCA_030645355.1 Rhodoferax sp.
CGTGGCCCAGTCCATGCCCGAAGCCGACACCGTGCGGGTCATGGTCGCGGCAATCGGCTTGGCATTCACGCTGGTCAGCGTGCGGGCCAGCAGCAGCTCGACCCAACTGAACATGAAGCAGAAGAACGCAGCCACGCCTACACCGGCCTTGATCAGCGGGATGAAGATTCGGATGAAGAAGCGCGGGAACGAATAGCCGTCGATGTAGGCAGTCTCGTCAATCTCACGCGGGATGCCGCTCATGAAACCTTCCAGAATCCACACCGCCAGCGGCACGTTGAACAGCAGGTGCACCAGCGCCACCGCAATGTGGGTGTCCATCAGCCCGACCGAGGTGTAAAGCTGAAAGAACGGCAGCAGAAACACCGCGGGGGGCGTCATGCGGTTGGTCAGCAGCCAGAAGAACACATGTTTGTCGCCCAGAAAGCTGTAGCGCGAGAACGCATAGGCTGCAGGCAGGGCCACCACCAGTGAGATGACCGTGTTGATACCCACATAGATCAAACTGTTGATGTAGCCCGAGTACCAAGCCGGGTCGGTCAGGATGGTCTTGTAGTTGTCCCAGGTGAAGTGGTCCGGGAACAGCGTGAAACCTGCGAGGATTTCGTTGTTCGTCTTGAACGACATGTTGACCATCCAGTAGATGGGCAACAGCGCAAACACGATGTACGCCAGCATGAACAGCGAGCGTTTCTGGAACTTCGGGCTAGTCATGGCCACCCTCCTTAGCCTGGGTGCCAACGCGCTGCATCCAGTTGTACAAAATAAAGCACATCAACAAGATGATCAGGAAATAGATCAGCGAGAACGCAGCGGCTGGCCCCAGGTCAAACTGGCCCACGGCTTTTTGCGTGAGGAACTGCGACAGGAAGGTGGTGGAGTTGCCCGGGCCGCCACCGGTGAGCACAAAGGGCTCGGTATAGATCATGAAACTGTCCATGAAACGCAGCAGCACCGCGATCATCAACACACCACGCATCTTGGGCAGTTGGACATAGCGAAACACGTCGAGCTTGCTGGCCCCGTCAATGCTGGCCGCCTGGTAGTAGGCGTCGGGGATGGAACGCAGCCCCGCATAACCCAACAAGGCCACCAGCGGCGTCCAGTGCCACACGTCCATCAACAGCACGGTCAGCCAGGCGTGGGCTGCATTGCCCGTGTAGCTGTATTCAATGCCCATACCCTGCAAGGCGGCGCCCATGAGGCCAATGTCGGTGCGGCCAAATATCTGCCAAATGGTGCCCACCACGTTCCATGGGATGAGCAGCGACAGCGACACGATCACCAACGCGGCCGACGACTTCCAGCCCTGCGCGGGCATGGACAGCGCCAACAAAATGCCCAAAGGCAGCTCTACGGCCAGCACGGCAAACGAATAGCTGATCTGGCGCAGCAACGCGCCATGCAACTCTTCGTCGCGCATGATCGCGGCAAACCATTCGGTCCCGACAAACACGCGCCGCTCGGGAGAAATGATGTCCTGGACCGAGTAATTGACCACGACCATCAAGGGCACGATGGCAGAGAAGGCCACACAGACCAACATGGGCAAAATCAGGAACCAGGCTTTTTGGTTCACCGGTTTGATGATGGCGCTCATGGCACGATCTCCTCGTTCTTGTAGAAGCAGGTGTGCTCGCCCATCACCTTCAGCCAGACGGCGTCACCCGCAGACAATTGGGCGGCATCGGGCGACAGGCGCGCCTTCAGGTTGCACCCATCGCGGTGGGCACTCAGGATGACGTGGGTCCCTACATCCTGAACCTGCGAGACCGCCATCTGCAGTGCGCCTGCCGTTTGCGCCGGCACCAGGGACACATACTCCGGGCGTATCCCCAGTTTCATGTCTCCGGCAGGCAAAACCCGTCCGGCGGGCAAGGCAAACGTCGCCCCCGCCAGGTGCATGCCTTCGTGGTCCACTCTGCCACTCAAGAAGTTCATGCCCGGAGATCCAATGAAGTTGCCGACGAAGGTGTGGCTGGGCCGCTCGAACAGGTCCGCCGGTGAACCGACTTGTACGGCACGTCCGCGCGTCATCACAACCACCTGATCGGCAAAGGTGAGTGCCTCTACCTGGTCATGCGTGACATAGATGAGCGTCAGCTTGAGTTCGCGGTGGATTTGCTTGAGCTTGCGGCGCAGTTTCCACTTCAGGTGGGGATCGATGACGGTCAGTGGCTCGTCAAACAACACCGCCGAAACGTCCGGGCGCACCAGGCCACGACCCAGTGAAATCTTCTGTTTGGCGTCTGCCGCGAGTCCCGCTGCGCGCTGGTTCAATTGCCCGCTGAGCTCCAGCATTTCGGCAATTTCACCCACACGCTTGTCAATTTGCGCAGCGGGCAGCTTTCGGTTGCGCAGCGGAAAGGCAAGATTCTCCGCCACCGTCATGGTGTCGTAGATCACCGGAAACTGAAACACCTGTGCAATATTGCGTTGCTGCGGGGAGGCTTGGGTCACATCCCGGCCATCAAACAGCACATTGCCCCGTGATGGCGTGACCAGGCCCGACATGATGTTGAGCAAGGTTGTCTTTCCGCAGCCGGACGGCCCCAACAGGGCGTAGGCACCCCCGTCATCAAACGTCATCTTCAGCGGTAGCAACGCGTAATCGCTGTCTTGCTCGGGGTTGCGCTTGTAGGCGTGGGCCAGGTCCAGTTCAATACGTGCCATGTCAGTGCCCCCCGCCGCGCACCGGCGCCAGCAGCAACATGCCGTCCGCACCAAACAGATAGACCTGGGAGGGATGGAAATAGACCGTCACAAGTGCTCCGAGCTCAAAGTAATGCACTCCGGTGAGTTGTGCCACCAGTTCACCAACCAGCGTGTGTACATGCACAAAGGTGTCGGAACCGGAGATCTCGGTCAGCTCGACCTTGCCGGGCAAAGCAATATCGCCCGGTCTTTCACTGACCCGAAGCGCACTGGCACGCAAACCCACGGTCAATTTGCTCTTGGACGGTGCCACTGCATTCAGCGCGAGCAGGGGTCCGCCATCCAGCTGCACGCCGTCGGCCCCAACCATCGCTCCCATCAGGTTCATCGGAGGATCGCTGAACGCGCGCGCAACCCGCAACGAAGCTGGCTTGTGAAACACCTCGGACGTGGGGCCGTATTGCAGCAGTTCACCACCGTCCAGCACGGCGGTATAGCCGCCCAGCAACAAGGCCTCGCCGGGTTCCGTGGTGGCGTAGATCACGGTTGAGTCTCCGGCGGCAAACAGCGCGGTCAGTTCGTCGCGCAGTTCCTCGCGCAGTTTGTAATCCAGGTTCACGAGGGGTTCGTCGAGCAACATCAGCGGCGCACCCTTCGCCAAGGCTCGGGCCAGGGCGACACGCTGTTGCTGGCCGCCCGAAAGCTCCGCAGGCAAGCGGTCCAGAAACATCTCGATATGGAGCTTGTCCGCCAACTCGCGCACCCGCTGGTCAATATTCGTTTCGCGGCGCAGTTTCAACGGCGAGGCGATGTTGTCATACACCGTCAAGGATGGGTAGTTGATGAATTGCTGGTACACCATGGCCACGTTGCGCGCACGGACCGGAACGCCCAGCACGCTCTTTCCATCGACCAGGACCCGGCCGCCGGATGGCACATCCAGCCCGGCCATGACACGCATCAGGCTGGTCTTGCCCGCTTGCGTGGCACCCAGCAACACCGTAACCGCTCCGCTGCGCGGAGCGATACTCATGTCATACAGCCAGGTCTGCGGACCGACTTTTTTGTGGATGCCTTCAAGGGTCAACTGCATCACGCCACCTTCTTCTTGTGTTGTTGGTTTGACTTTCGAAGTTGTGAATTATTATTCCTTTTTGTTCGTTTGTAGTCAGTAATTACCCTAAACATATTCGTTTCCATTCGAATTACCATCCAGCATCCCCATTCGGGTCTGCCAAAGGAAGACAAATGAACCGCCACCCCCGCTTGCTGCAATTGCTTGCCCTGGTGCAAACCCATGGCACCGTGACGGTGGATCAACTCGCCAACACGCTAGGCGTCACGCTGCAAACCGTGCGCCGCGATGTCCAGCGACTCGCTGATGAAGGGCTGCTCGCGCGCTTCCACGGTGGCGTGCGCGTACCCAGCTCCACCATTGAAAACATCGCACACCAGCAGCGGGAAAGTCTCAATGCCGACGGCAAGTCCCGCATTGCACGAGCTGTCGCGGCAGCCGTGCCCAACGACTGTTCATTGATTCTGAACATCGGCACCACGACCGAGGCCATCGCCAGAGCCCTGCTTGGCCACTCGGGCCTGCGGGTGATCACCAACAATCTGAATGTGGCCACCATCCTCAGCGCCAACGCCACCAGCGAAGTCATCGTGGTCGGCGGCGTGGTGCGTGGGCGCGACCAAGGCATCGTTGGCGAAGCGGCCGTGGATTTCATTCGGCAATTCAAGGTGGACATTGCCTTGATCGGTATCTCTGGCATCGAAGCCGATGGCACGCTGCGTGATTTCGACTACCGCGAGGTCAAGGTGTCCCAGACCATCATTGCCCACGCGCGCGAGGTGTGGGTGGGGGCCGACAGCAGCAAATTCAATCGACCGGCCATGGTGGAAGTCGCCAATCTGTCACAGATCGACCGCCTGTTCACCGACGCAGAGCCACCGGACCCATTCCCGGCGCTGCTGGCCGATGCGCAGGTGCGCTGTACAGTGGCATCAGCCACCTGTCCTATTGCGGAGATTCCATGACTTACCTGCTGGCCTTGGACCAAGGCACTTCCAGTTCGCGCAGTATCGTGTTCGACGTTGACGGTCACGTGCTGGCCCAGTCGCAGTTGGAACTCGCACAGATTTACCCGCAACCCGGCTGGGTCGAGCATGACCCACAGGAGATCTGGCGCACCCAGTTGGCGACGGCACGCGACGCCCTGGCCAAGGCGGGCATACAGGCCCATGAAGTGCACGCCCTGGGCATCACCAACCAGCGCGAAACGACCGTCGTCTGGAATCGGACCACCGGACTCCCCATTCACCATGCCATCGTCTGGCAGGACCGCCGGGCAGAGCCGACCTGCGTCGAATTGCGTGAACGCGGACTGGCCGCCACTATCCAGGCCAAAACCGGCTTGTTGGTCGATGCGTATTTTTCGGGGACCAAACTGAAGTGGCTGCTGGACCATGTGCCAGGCGCACGCCAGCAGGCAGAAGACGGTGAACTCGCATTTGGCACGGTTGACAGCTGGCTCATCTGGCGCCTGACCGGTGGGGCCGTGCACGCGACGGATGTCAGCAATGCATCGCGCACCATGCTATTCAATGTGCACACCAACCAGTGGGATGCCGAGCTGCTGCGCGCGCTGGACATTCCCGCCAGCTTGATGCCTGCGGTAAAACCTTCCAGTGCCCTGTATGGGGAGGTAAGCCCGGATTTGCTGGGGCACGCCATCGCCATCGGTGGGGTCGCGGGAGACCAGCAAAGCGCCTTGTTCGGTCAGGCCTGTTTCAAGGCGGGCATGGTCAAGAACACCTATGGCACCGGCTGTTTCATGCTGATGCATACGGGCAATACGTTTCAAACTTCGCACAACGGCCTGATCACCACCAGCGCCGCGCAAGCCACTGCGCAGACTGAATTTGCCATCGAGGGCAGTGTGTTTGTGGGCGGCGCCGTGGTGCAGTGGTTGCGCGACGGCCTGCATGCCATCCAGGGCAGCGGTGAAGTGCAGGCCCTGGCGCAAAGTGTGCCGGACTCGGGTGGCGTGATTGTGGTGCCTGCCTTCACCGGCTTGGGCGCGCCCTACTGGAAGCCCGATGCGCGCGGCACCATCACCGGCCTCACCCGGGGCAGCACCGTGGCCCACATCGCCCGAGCGGCCCTGGAGAGCATTGCCTACCAGAGCGCGGCTTTGTTGCAGGCCATGAGCCGCGACGCGGTGGGGGCTGGTGGCGCGGCCGTGGCAGAACTCCGAGTCGACGGCGGCGCCTGCATCAACAATTTGCTGATGCAGTTCCAGGCTGATTTGCTGGGCATTCCTGTAGTTCGGCCCGCCGTGACGGAAACCACTGCGCTGGGAGCAGCGTATCTGGCGGGGCTGGCCACCGGCGTCTACAAAAGTACGGATGAATTGTCTGGCCTGTGGCGATCAGAGCGGCGCTTCCTGCCGACCCTTGAAACACACCGTGCAAAAGAGTTGATGGAGCGCTGGGAACACGCAGTTCGGCAAACCGTGTTGTGAGACAGTCGGCAAGCTAAAGGCCGCCGCTCATGCCGTCTGCAATGTCCTGGACAGCCACTGGCAGACTGCACTGGCAGGGTCTTCGAGTCCGTGGATCACGGTGAAGTGGTTGGCGCCGGCTTGCGCCTGCAGCGTCGACGTGTTGCCGGCGGCCTGCCAGGCGTCATGGTAGATCTGGGACTGCCGTGCAAACTCGGGACTTTCTTGCCCGCCCCAGGTGATCCATACCGGGGTGCGACAGGGACGCGCCATGAACGCCGGTGAGTTGCGCTGCACCACACCAGGATCAAGCTGAATCATGGGCTGCAGGTAGCTGTAACGCAAGGGCTCCAGGTCGTACAGGCCGCTGAAGGCAATAGCGGCGGCGAAAGGGTCCTGGTGCAATCCGTAGTCGCGTGTCCACTCGGTCTGCAAACACATGGCGGTCAGGTGACCGCCAGCCGAGTGCCCACCCACCGCCACGCGCGACGGGTCACCACCATGCTGTTCAATATTGCGAAGCACCCACGCCGTTGCCGCGCGCACCTGGCGGGTAATTTCATCCACAGTGACAAACGGGCACAACGCATAGTTGATGACCACCGTGGTGATGCCCAAGGGATGCAGTCCCAGTGCCACCCCACTGAAATCCTTGCTGTCCAGCGCACGCCAGTAGCCACCGTGGATGAACACAAAGACCGGCGCGTTGGGGACATTGGCAGGGAAAATGTCCAGGGTTTCGGCCAACGTGGGGCCGTACGGAACGTTTAGCGTGCAGCGCAGGCTGGATCGGGCGTGCTGGGCCTGGTTGGCAAAGTGCACCATGGGCTGGTCATTGGGGGCCAATGCCTGGCTGGGGTTGTACTGCGCATCGATCTGCGCCTGGGTGTCAAAGTTGCGATAAATCGGACGCATGGGAGGCCTTGTTCAGCAGGTGGTTGGCCAGTTTATCCCCACACCTGCCTCCTGCCCTCCCGGCTTTGCGTCAATTCAAATAGGACTCGGCCCGGTCTTCGAAATCTTCTGCATCAATCGCTGCATCAAAGGCCGCACGACTGGCCAGCGCCTCCTTGGTGTAGGGAATCAACGGCTTGTCCAGTGGACGCAGCCTGTGGCGACGCAGGCCACGCAGTTGCTGGGAACGTTCCATGGTTTGCAGAACCAGTTCGGGCTCCATCATCAGGCTGAAGGGATTGAGTGCCAGTGTGGTGGTGGTCATGAGGGGTCTCCAGGTGGATCGGTGCGCCGGATAAGGGTTTGGCGCTTGATGCAACTGTAGTCACAGTACCTCGAAACTGGAGTCAGGATCAGGCTGTAAAGCGTGTAGGAATTTGCCTTACAAAACGGCTTGTTACGATTGCGCTCGCCTCGCAAACGGGAAATGCCGGAAAATCTTCGCTGAACAGCGATTTTCTGCAACACAAACGGATGGGTAGTCCCATGAAACACACAGCCAGGCGAACATCATGCGGTATTGCTGTCTTGGCGCTGTGTGCGTCATTCAGTGCTTGGGGTGCCAGCACCTTTGACCCAACCATCAACCGGCTGTTCATCACCTCGATCGCGGTAAACGGCGCAAACTACCAGAATGTGTCGGCAACGATCAATGCGTTCACACTGCTGGGCGTTGACAACGGCACTCCGGCGGCCGACACCTTTGATCCCGCCAGCAACGTGCTGACGCTGGGCTCGGTTGTCTACCTGGGCGTTACGTACAACAACGTGCGCGTCCAGCTCAATTCCTTTACGTTGCTGGCGGCCACGCTGGTTCCAGGCACACCTGCCACACCCGCGCCAACCCCAACCCCAACCCCTGTCGATCCGCCGCCAGCTGCATCAAACGGTACACTGACAGCAGCAAACACCTGTAGCCTGGGAAATTTTCAGACCGATCTGATGACCCTGATCAACCAGGCCCGCGCCAGTGCCAGGACCTGTGGCACCACGGTATACCCGGCCGCTGCGCCGCTCGCCTGGAATGGCAAGTTGTTTGATGCGGCGGCCGTCCATTCGGCCGACATGGCCACGAAGAACTATTTCTCGCATACCAGCCAGGATGGGCGAACCTTTGACCAGCGGATAACGGCCGCCGGCTACAGCTGGTCCAACATCGGTGAGAACATTGCAGCGGGCCAAAGCAGCGCGTCGTCTGTCATGGCCGCATGGATGAGCAGCGCAGGGCACTGCAGCAACATCATGAATGGTAGCTTTACCCAAGTGGGCGTCGCCTGTGTGGTCAACAACAGCGCGACCTACAAAACCTACTGGACCATGGACCTGGGTCGCCCATGAGCCCGACTATGCACCGTCCGCCACCGTCATCAGGCGCGCGCGCACGCTCTTGCCCTTCACCTTGCCAGCATTGAGCTTGGCGCAGGCCTGGGTGGCGATGTCACGCGTGACCGCAACAAAGGTGCAAAACTCGGTGACCTGAATCTTGCCAATCTGTTCACGGGTGTAGGCCGGCCCACCCTCGGTGCTGGTCAACGCACCCAGCACATCGCCGGGGCGAATTTTTTCCTTGCGCCCCCCCAGAATCTGCAGCGTGACCATGGGAGGCAACAGCGGGGCGTCACTGGCAGGCACCAGCGTATCCAGCGGATACCACTTGGAAGGCTGGTTCTGGTATTGCTCAATCTTTCCGATCCGACCCATGTCATTCATGATGGCCAAACTCAGGGCCAGACCCGTGGCGCCCGCCCGGCCCGTGCGACCAATGCGGTGCACATGCACTTCGGGGTCTGGCGTGATGTCGACGTTGATCACCGCCTCCAGCTGGTTGATGTCCAGGCCCCGGGATGCCACATCGGTAGCCACCAGTACCGAGCAACTGCGGTTCGCAAACTGGGCCAGCACCTGGTCGCGTTCGCGCTGCTCCAGTTCGCCATAGAGCGCCAGGGCGTAAAAGCCTTCTGCCTGCAACAGCGTTACCAGGTCTTTGCACTGCTGCTTGGTGTTGCAAAAGGCCAAGGTACTCACGGGTCTGAAGTGCCGCAGAAGTTGACCTACGGTATGCAGCCGGTTGGGTTGGGTGACTTCATAAAAGCGTTGCTCGATCAGGCTGTCGGTCTTCGGGGGCGCCACCTCCACACGCTGGGGGTCACGCATGAACTGTTTGGCCAGCTTCTCAATACCTTCGGGGTAGGTGGCCGAGAACAATAGCGTCTGGCGGTTGGCCGGGCACTGCTTGGCCACCTTGGCGATATCGTCAAAAAAGCCCATGTCCAGCATGCGGTCGGCCTCGTCCAGCACCAGGGTGTTCAGGCCTTCCAACGTCAGGTAGCCGCGCTCCAGGTGGTCCATGATGCGACCGGGTGTGCCGACCACCACGTGGGCGCCGTGCTCCAAAGAAGCCCGCTGGCCGCGCAGCGCAATGCCACCACACAGTGTGACCACCTTGATGTTTTCTTCGGATCGCGCCAAGCGGCGGATTTCAACCGTGACCTGGTCTGCCAGCTCGCGCGTCGGGCACAACACCATGGCCTGCACGGCAAACCAGCGTGGGTTCAGCTTGGCCAGCAGCGCCAGTGCAAACGCAGCGGTCTTGCCGCTACCCGTCTGCGCCTGGGCGATCAGGTCCTTGCCCGCCAGGGCAATGGGCAGGCTGGCGGCCTGGATGGGCGTCATGTCGGTGTAACCCAGCTGCTGCAAGTTGGCCAAAGTGGCATGATTCAATGCCAGGCTGGCAAAGCCGGTCGAAGGGGATGTGGCTGGCGCGGAGTTCTTGAGAGTCATACCCGATTATCGGTGCTGGGCTTGTGCATGCGCGTTTGCGTAAGGGTTCGCAGGTGGAATGCCCGCTTTGAAGGCTATGATAATTCTGATCAAAGGCCTGTTGGAAACGAGCACACCATGAGACGAACCGTTGCAAGATGCCGCGCGCGGCGCCACTTGAAGTGGTATCTGGTGACAGCCATGCTGAGCGGCGGCTATGCCGCAGCAGACACCATCGCCTGGGTGGGAACCGATTTTCCACCCATGGCCATGAGCCAGGGTGAGCATGCCCATGGGGGGTACATTGACGCGCTGTACAAGCACCTGAAGGAGTCTTTGCCCCAGCATGATTTCCACGAGGAAATCGTGCCATGGACCCGCGCGATGGCGATGGCCCAGCGTGGCGGGGCGTATTGCCTGATCAGCGCTTTTCAAACACCCGAACGCGATGCCTTTCTGCGGTTTACCGCACCCTATGGCTATCTGTACCCGATCGGGATCGTGATCCGCGCCCAAGACCAGGAACGGTTTGCCCCTTACCTGAACCCGGAGGGCAACTTCCTGCTGGACGCCGCCCTCAAACAATCAGGAATCGGGATGGGTGTGGCGAGCAGCCGCAGCTACGGCCCCAGGATTGACGGACTCATCAAGCCGCTGATCAGCAACCGTGCCAAGAACATCCACCAGTCCTACCAGGACGAATCCACAAAGTTCCTGCTGGCCATGCTCGCCGGCAAACGCTTTGACTACATGCTGGCCTATCCGAGCGAAGTGGAGTACTACGGCGGACCGTCCAATGCATTTCGCTTTTACCCCATTCACGGCAACCATGAATTGCTGCCTGGCCGATTCAGCTGTACCAAGAGTCCCGAGACAGATCGTGTGTTCGCAGATGTATCCAGGCTGGTCCCCACGAAAAATTCTCAGGCCGTATTCATGGCCGCCTATGAGCGCTGGCTCCCCAAGTACCTGGTCAAATCCTATCGCCAACGGCTGGCCGACCTGCCTGTGAGCAGCCCCTGAGCGGCTTGGGGGGGGCGTATGCACCTCCATGGGTTTATAGAATCGCGACAAGACTTACTTTTGACCCTGTTTTGGAGTGCGCATGCGAACGACTATTTTCTCCAGCGTCCTGGTCGGCGCCCTTATAGCAGGCTGCGGCACCAGCGTGGTCAATCCGGTCACCGGCCAGGCCGAGCGCTCGGTCATGGACGAGAAGACCGAGATCGCCGAAGGCCAGAAGGCGCACCAGCAGGTGCTGCAGGAATACGGCGTCTACAACAACCCGACGGTGCAGGCCTATGTGAATGCACTGGGGCAGCGTCTGGCGGCCCACTCACATCGGACCCAGCTGCAATGGCACTTTACGGTGCTCGATACGCCGGAGATCAACGCCTTCGCCCTGCCCGGTGGCTACGTCTATGTGACGCGCGGAATCATGGCCTATATGGACAGCGAGGCCGATCTGGCCGGCGTCATCGGGCATGAGATTGGGCATGTCACTGCCCGCCACGGTGCGCAACGTGCCACCAGCGAACAGAATGCGGGCCTGGGCGTGCTGGCCGCCAGTGTTCTGGGCGCGCTGCTGGAGAGCCAGGGCGTGACAGGGGCCGGCAAGATGGCCGGGCAGGTGTCGCAAACGGTGGCCGCGGGCTACGTGGCATCGTATGGCCGCGACCAGGAACTGCAGGCCGATGCACTGGGGGCCGAATACCTGGCGCGCAACCGCTTTGATCCCCGCAACATGATCGATGTGATCAAGGTGTTGAAAGACCAGGAGCGCTTTGCCGCCGACCAGGCCCAATCGGAGGGGCGTGCCGTTTCAACACAGGGGAGCTGGCTGGCATCCCACCCGTCCAACGACCAGCGCCTGTCGGCCATCACCCAACTGGCCAACCAGCACAAGGCGGCCTACACCGACGAAGGACGTGACCGGTACCAGAAGGTCATCCAGGGCATGGCCTTTGGCGAGAGCGCGGACCAGGGCCTGAGCCGCGGACGCAACTATTACCACCCGGCCCTTGGGTTCGCCGTGACCGCTCCCGCCACCTGGCAAATCCAAAATGGCGCGGACAAGCTCACCCTGGTCAATCCCGCACATGACGCGGCGCTGGTGGTGCGCCTGGTGCCTGCACAGGCTGGCAAGGATCCGGCAACCATCATCCGTGACGTGATCAAACCCACCCAGGGTCGAAGCGAATCGGCTTCCATCAACGGACTGCAGGCCACGCGCTTCCTGGGCACCCGGCAGGACGCGCAGGGCCAGTCCCAGCCTGTCGCGGCCACCGTGATCCGCGGGCCGAAAGACAACGTCTATTTGTTGCAAGCTCTGGCCAAGGACAGCGCCACCCTGCAGCGAACCGAGGGCCCCCTGCGTGAGGCCGAAGGCAGCTTCCGGGCCATGACGGCGCAAGACAGCGCGGCGGCGCGGCCCTGGCTACTCAGGACCGTACCCTATCCCCGGGGTGGCTTTGCTGAACTGGCGAGTGCATCTCCCATCACCTCGGCGGAGCGCCAGTTGCGCCTGATCAACGGGTACTACGGCGGTGGCGAGCCCAAACCAGGGCAAACCGTTAAAGTGGTCTATACCCATTGAAGCCACGGCCCATCACACCATGCCCCATCTGCACATTTCCACCCAATTTGACTCCGGCGCCATTGAGGTCCTGAGCCTGGAGAACCCCCGCAATATCGAACTCAACATCCGGGCCGACAACGCCAGCGCGTTTGCCCAGTGGTTCCACTTCGCACTGCACGGGGCGGCAGACAAGGCGGTCACGTTGCGCTTCCTCAATGCGGGAGCCTGCGCCTACCCCAAGGGCTGGGAAGGCTACCGCGTGGTGGCCAGCCATGACCGCCAGCACTGGTTTCGCATCGACACCGCGTTTGATGGTACGGTCATGACGGCACACGCCACGCCCGCCAGCAACTGCATGTACTTTGCCTACTTCGAGCCCTACTCCTACGAGCAGCACCTGGACCTGCTCAGCGCGGTGGCCCAGTCGGAGCACGTGCGCCTGGAGCGGCTGGGCAGCACGCTCGATGGCCGCGACATGACGCTGCTGCGCATCACCGATGCCAAAGGCGCTACATCGCAGGACAACAAACGCAAGGTCTGGCTGATTGCCCGCCAGCACCCGGGGGAGACCATGGCCGAGTGGTTTGCCGAGGGCTTTCTGGAGCGCCTGCTGGACCCGGATGACGCCGTCAGCCGCGTGCTGCTGGACCGCTGTGTTTTCCACGTGGTGCCCAATATGAACCCCGACGGCGCGGTGCGCGGCAACCTGCGCACCAATGCCGCCGGCGCCAACCTGAACCGCGAGTGGGCCGCACCGAGCATGGAGCAATCGCCAGAGGTCTTTCTGGTGCGCGAGAAGATGCTGCAGACCGGCGTGGACCTGTGCCTGGATGTGCATGGCGACGAAGCCTTGCCCTACAACTTCGTGGTCGGGTCCGAGGGCACGCCTGGCTACACCGAACGGGTGGCCGAAATGGAAGACAGCTTCAAGAATGCCTGGCTGGCCAACTGCCCGGACTTTCAGGACGAGTTCAACTACGGACGCAGTGCGCCCGGCAGCGCCAATATGACGCTGGCCACCAATTGGGTGGCGCAGCAGTTTGGCTGCCTGGCCCTGACCATTGAGATGCCTTTCAAGGACAACTCCCAGTACCCCAACGGGGCCACGGGATGGAGCGGTGAGCGCTCCCGCAAGCTCGGCGCCAGTGTGCTGCAGCCGCTGCTGGCTACGCTCTAGAACGAATTGCTATAGTATTAATAGCGACAAAGGCTTATTCCACGAGGACTAGCCTGCTGTTTCTTATCTAGCGCATGGACGAAACGTAGGCCACCACAGCGGCAATGTCCGCATCACTCATGGATTTGGTATTGGCCGCCATCAACGGGTCGGTGCGCACACCGGAACCATCGCGGTAGCGTTTGAGTGTCGTCGCCAGGTAGCCGGGCTGCTGCCCGGCGATCCGAGCAATCTTGTCGTTGCCACGCCCTTGATCACCATGGCAGCGGAAGCAGATTTTGTTGTAGTAGTCCTGCCCCTTGCTGGCCAATGCCGCGTTGGTGGGCGGTTTGAACGTGACTTCCTGTTGCGAGTAGTGGAGCACCACGCCCACCTTCTCATCCGCACTGAGGGCCCGGATCATGCCTTCCATGAAGATGTTGCGCCGACGACCATCGGCAAACTGGCGCAACTGCTCCAGCAGGTAAGAAGTGTTTTGCCCGGCCAGATTGGGCGTGTCGGGGTTGGGGCTGTTGCCGCCTTCACCATGGCAGTTTGCGCAGAAACTCGCGACCTTGCTACCGGTCTTGTGGACGGCCTCCAGCAAGCGCGGGTTGCCTTCTGCCTCTTTGAGGCGTGCGCCCAGATCAATCTCCACGGCCGGTCCCTTGGCCGTTTGGCCAAGCGCCGACGACGCGACAACCACGGAGAGCAACGCGGTCAGCGCAGCCGACAGAAACCGTTTTTTCATGGAAATAACCCTTTGAACAGAGAGGGTTATTTTACGGTTGAACGATTCCTGGAAATTGACATAGCTCAAACTGAGGCGCCCACCCCGGGGGCTCAAATGTGCAGCGCATGCCCCAGCGCCCTGAGCGCTGCCTCCTGCACGGCCTCGCCCAGAGTCGGGTGGGCGTGAATCGTTCCTGCCACGTCTTCCAGCGTCGCGCCCATCTCCAGCGAATGGGAGAAGGCCGTGCTCAGCTCCGACACGCCAGCCCCCACCGCCTGCCAGCCGACGATACGGTGGTTGTCGCGCCGGGCCACGACTCGCACAAAGCCGTCGGTCGATTCCAGCGTCATGGCACGGCCGTTCGCCGCGAACGGGAACTGGGCGGTGATGCAGTCCAGTCCGGCCTTGGCGGCGTCTGCCGGTGTTTGCCCGGCCACCACGACCTCGGGGTCGGTGAAGCACACGGCGGCGATGGCCGCAGGGGCGAAATGGCGGCGTTTACCCGAAATGATCTCTGCCACCATTTCCCCCTGCGCCATGGCCCGGTGGGCCAGCATGGGCTCGCCCGTCAAATCGCCAATTGCCCAGACGTTGCGCATCGAGGTGCGGCACTGGTCATCGACCTTGATGGAGCGGCCATTCATGGCCAGCATCAGCTTCTCCAGCCCCCAGCCGTGCGTGTGCGGTACGCGGCCAATAGCCACCAGCACCTGGTCGGCGGCCAGTTCACTCTCACGCCCTGCTGAATCTTGCACGCGCACGGCGTCACCGGTGGCATTCAGCCCCTGGACCTTGCTGCCCAGCAGCACCTGCACGCCCAGCTTGCGCAGGGACGCAACCACCGGCTTGGTCAGTTCTTCGTCGTACAGCGGCAGGATGCGGTCCTGCGCCTCCACCACGGTCACGTCACTGCCCAGTTTGCGGTAGACCAGGCCCAGCTCCAGGCCGATATACCCACCGCCCACCACCACCAATTTCTTGGGGATGCTGTCCGGCGACAAGGCTTGTGTGGAAGAGATAACGCGCCCGCCAAACGGCATGCCGGGCAAGCCCAACTCAACTGAGCCCGTGGCCAGCACGATGTGCTCGCCCTGGATGCGCACCGGCTTGGTATCCGCCAGGTCCTTGGCTACATCGACCGTCTTGCCGTCCACGATGGTGGCCCAACCCTTGACGACCTTGACGCCATGCTTCTTGAGCAAGGCGCCGACGCCACCGGTGAGCCGCGCGACGATGCCGTCTTTCCAGCGCACGGTCTGGGTTATGTCGATGCGCGCGCCTTCGACATGGATGCCCAGCGTGCTGTCGCCCATGAAGGTGTGCGCCTGGTGAAAAGCCTCGGCCGCGTGGATCATGGCCTTGGACGGGATGCAGCCCACGTTCAGGCAGGTGCCGCCGAGTTGCTCGCCCTCAATCAGCGTGGTGGCAATGCCGAGTTGCGCGGCGCGTATCGCCGTGATGTAGCCGCCGGGGCCACCGCCAATGACCAATAAAGTTGTGTGTTGTATGTCCATGTCCGCTTACTCCACAAACAAGGTGGCCGGACATTCCAGGTAGCCACGTATCTTTTGTACAAATTCCGCCGCGTTCATGCCGTCCACCACGCGGTGGTCGAAGCTTGAGGACAGGTTCATCATCTGGCGCACCACGACCGCGCCATTGCGCACCATGGGGCGTTCGACCATGCGGTTGACGCCGACAATCGCCACCTCGGGGTGGTTGATCACCGGCGTGCTGACGATGCCACCCAAAGCGCCCAGGCTGGTGATGGTGATGGTGGAGCCGGTCAGCTCGTCGCGCGAGGCCTTGCCACTGCGCGCGGACTCACTCAGGCGCAGCACCTCGGCGGCACAGGCCCACAGGTCCAGCGTTTCGGCATGGCGAATCACCGGCACCATCAGCCCACCCTGGGTCTGCGTGGCAATGCCCAGATGCACGGCGCCAAAGCGCGTCTCGACTGCGGCCTCGTCGTCGTAACGGGCGTTGACCTCGGGGTGCGAACGCGCGGCCAGCACCATGGCGCGCACCAGGAAGGGCAGCACCGTCAGGCGGCCGCGCTCCTTGCCGTGCTGGGCATTGAGCCGCACACGCAGGGTCTCCAGCTCGGTCATGTCCACCTCTTCCACATACGTGAAATGCGGAATGCGGCGCTTGGCCTCCTGCATCTTCTGCGCGATCTTGCGGCGCAGGCCGATAACGGGCACGGTCTGTTCGTCCAGACGCTGCGCATAGCGCTGGTCGGCCACACCGGCAGGCTGGGCCTGCGCGGCGCGGGCCACGTAGGCTTGCAGGTCTTCGTGGGTGATGCGGCCTGCCGTGCCAGTGCCGGGTACGAACTGCAGTTCCACACCCAGGTCCCAGGCCTGGCGGCGCACCGCCGGTGATGCGATGGGCTTGTCGCCGGGGGCGCGGACCAGAGCGGCGGGCGCCTTGGTGTTGCCATTGCGTGCAGGGGCCGAACCACTGGACCCGTTAGTGCCATGGGGCACGGCGGGTGCAGCAGCAGCTTTCACCGGGGCAACTGCCGCAGCCGGGATCGCAGCGGGAGGAGATACAGGTGCCGCGGCCTGTGCGGCAGGCACAACAGCCGGGGCTGCACTGCCGGCACCCGGCTTCAGGTTCCCCGCCCCTTCCACTTCAATACGGATGACTTCAGAGCCCACGGCCATGACCTGGCCGACGGTGCCGCCCAAAGCCAGCACCTTGCCCGCCACGCTCGATGGAATTTCCACCGTCGCCTTGTCCGTCATCACATCGGCCAGGATCTGGTCCTCGGCCACCATGTCGCCGACCTTCACATGCCAGGCGACCAACTCCACTTCTGCAATGCCTTCGCCAATGTCTGGCATCTTGATGATATGGATTCCCATCATGCCTCCATGGCGCGTTTGAACGCTTCAGCGACCCGCTTGGGGCCGGGAAAATACGCCCATTCCTGGGCGTGCGGATAGGGTGTGTCCCAACCGGCGACGCGCTCGATCGGCGCCTCCAGGTGGTAGAAGCAATGCTCCTGGATCAGCGACACCAGCTCGGCGCCAAAGCCGCTGGTGCGTGTGGCTTCGTGCACCACGACACAGCGGCCGGTCTTCTTCACGGAATTCACAATGGTCTCCAGATCCAGCGGCCAGATGGACCGCAGGTCAATGATTTCGGCATCCACACCGCTCTCCGCGGCTGCCGCTTCCGACACATAGACCATGGTGCCGTAGGCGACCACGGTCAGGGCCTTGCCCGGGCGGAAGATGGCCGCGGTGTCCAGTGGCACGGTGTAGTAACCCTCGGGCACATTGCCCATGGGGTGTTTAGACCAGGGCACGACCGGTTTGTCGTGGTGGCCATCGAACGGGCCGTTGTACAGGCGCTTGGGCTCCAGAAAGATGACAGGGTCGTCGTTCTCAATCGATGCGATCAGCAAACCCTTGGCGTCATACGGGTTGGACGGCATGACCGTGCGCAGACCGCAGACCTGGGTGAACATGGCCTCGGGGCTTTGGCTGTGGGTTTGCCCACCGTAGATACCGCCGCCGCAGGGCATGCGTATCGTCATCGGGCACGTGAAGTCGCCGGCCGAACGGTATCGCAGGCGTGCCGCCTCGGACACGATCTGGTCAGTTGCGGGGTAGACGTAATCCGCAAACTGGATTTCGATGACCGGGCGCAATCCGTATGCGCCCATGCCCACGGCGGTGCCAACAATGCCGCCCTCAGAGATGGGGGCATCGAACACGCGCGAGGTGCCGTACTTCTTTTGCAGGCCTTCGGTGCAGCGGAACACGCCGCCGAAGTAACCCACGTCCTGGCCGTAGACGACGACGTTGTCGTCACGCTCCAGCATCACGTCCATGGCACTTCTTAGCGCCTGGATCATCGTCATTGGGGTGGTAGTGGTGTCCGTGCTCATATTCCCAGCTCCTGGCGCTGCTGGCGCAGGTGCGCGGGCATGACCTTGTAAACATCTTCAAACATTTCGGCCGGGCTGCGGACCATGCCGTCGGCCAGCGTGCCGAAGCGTTCGGCTTCCTTCTGCGCGACCGTCACTTCGGCCTCCAGTTCCTTTTGCATGGCTTCGTGTTCAGCATCGGACCAGGCGCCAAGCTTGATCAGGTGCTGCTTGAGGCGGGCAATCGGATCGCCCAATGGAAAGCGCGCCGGGTCGTTGGCCGGGCGGTATTTGCTGGGGTCGTCCGATGTGGAGTGCGGGCCGGCGCGGTAGGTGACCCACTCGATGAGGGTTGGCCCGAGGTTGCGGCGCGCACGCTCCAGCGCCCACTGGGACGCGGCATACACGGCCAGGAAGTCGTTGCCATCGACGCGCAGTGATGCAATGCCGCTGCCCACGCCACGCGCGGCGAAGGTCGTGCCTTCACCGCCGGCAATGGCCTGGAAGGTGGAAATGGCCCACTGGTTGTTGACCACGTTCAGGATGACCGGTGCGCGGTACACATGCGCAAAGGTGACGCCGGTGTGGAAGTCGGCCTCGGCAGTGGCACCGTCGCCAATCCAGCTCGACGCGACCTTGGTGTCGCCCTTGATGGCCGACGCCATGGCCCAGCCCACGGCCTGGATGACCTGCGTGGCCAGGTTGCCGGAGATGGAGAAGAAGCCCTGCTTCTTGCTGGAGTACATGACCGGCAATTGCCGGCCCTTCAGCGGGTCGTTCTGATTCGAGAACAGCTGGCAGATCATCTCCACCATGTTGCAGTCGTCACGGGCCAGCAAAAGGCCCTGCTGGCGATAGGTGGGGAAGCACATATCGCCCTCGCTGAGCGCCATGGCGTGGGCGCAGGCAATGGCCTCTTCGCCCAAGCTCAGCATGTAGAAGGACATCTTCTTTTGCCGCTGCGCGATCTGCATGCGGGCATCAAAAGCGCGCGTCTTGACCATGGCGCGCAGGCCCTTGCGCAATGTGGCCACGTCCAGGTCGGGCGCCCAGGGACCGACGGCATTGCCGTCCTTGTCCAGCACACGGATCAGCGTGAAGGCCAGGTCGCTTGTCTGCGCGGCCGCCACATCAACCGGGGGCCTTCGGACGGCGCCGGCTTCAGACAGGGGGAGGTAGGAAAAGTCGGTGTCATGTCCGGGTCGCCCGGTGGGCTCCGGCACATGCAGACGCAATGGCTCATAGACTGGCATAGGCATTTACTCCTTGCAGGGTCGTGTCCTGCAGCAGGTTTCAAGATGGACTGGTGGTTTGGCGGGTAGCCAAGCTCAGTCTGACAATACCGCAAACCCCACGGGATCGCCATGGGGTTTGCATGCGGTAGGGAGCATACCGCGGCTTGGGGGCCGGAGAAGGCTTTGGCCGCAAAATGTCTGCAATATTTAACGGAAGTCCTGCATGTCAACGCCTAATAAACACAGCCCCATTTCCCCCGACGAACTGAACCAGCTCGACCTGCTGCGCGCCCACCGCCGGGTGCACCGCAAGCACGTTCTCACCAAGCCGCCTGCAACCCCAGAACACTTTCTGGCACCGCCCCTCACGACGGGCCAGAGATTGGCAGACCGGGTGGCCTCCACCATCGGCTCGTGGCGCTTCATCGCCATCCAAAGCTCGGCCATCGCGATCTGGATTACCGGCAACGTGTTGGCGGGCAACGGCGCTTGGGACCCGTATCCCTTCATCCTGCTCAACCTGTTGCTGTCATTTCAGGCGGCCTACACCGCCCCGGCCATCATGATGAGCCAGAACCGCCAATCCGAGCTGGACCGCCGGCACGCGGAAACCGACTACGAGATCAACGTCAAGGCGGAGCTGGAGATCGAGCTGCTGCACGAAAAAATTGACCTGATGAAAGAGCAGGAGTTGCTGGCCCTGACCGAGGCGGTGCGCAGCCTGTCATTCCAGCTGGATGCCTTGCTGCAGCGGGCGCCCGGCGCGGCAATTGCTGCGGCCACCTCTGCGCCCCGATAACGCTATCATTTAGATAGCGTTATACGTATATTCCACGAGGGCTAGAGGCGTATTTCGTTGCAAACTCTCCGCGCCCGCTACATATTGCGCCGGTACTGCCCACCCACTTCAAACAAGGCATTGGTGATCTGCCCCAGTGAGCAGACCCGCACCGCGTCCATCAGCACCTCAAACACATTCTTGTTGGCTATGACGGCCTCCTGCAGGCGCTTGAGTGCGGCCGGAGACTCGGCGGCGTGCGTGGCGTGGAACTCGGCCAGGCGCTTCAACTGGCTCTGCTTTTCTTCATCGGTACTGCGCGCCAACTCCAGCTTGTCGTTTACCGGGTCGCCATGCGGGTTGCGGAAGGTGTTGACGCCGATGATGGGCAGCTCACCGGTGTGCTTGAGCATCTCGTAGGTCATGCTCTCGTCCTGGATCTTGCCGCGCTGGTAACCGGTCTCCATCGCGCCCAGCACGCCGCCGCGGTCGGCTATGGCCGTGAACTCGGACAGCACGGCCTCTTCCACCAGCTCGGTCAGTTCCTCGATGATGAAGGCACCCTGGTTGGGGTTTTCGTTCTTGGCCAGGCCCCATTCGCGGTTGATGATGAGCTGGATGGCCATGGCGCGGCGCACGGAATCCTCAGTCGGCGTGGTGATGGCTTCATCGAACGCGTTGGTGTGCAGGCTGTTGCAGTTGTCGTAGATCGCAATCAGCGCCTGCAGCGTGGTGCGGATGTCATTGAACTGGATCTCTTGTGCGTGCAGGCTGCGGCCACTGGTTTGAATGTGGTACTTGAGTTTTTGCGAGCGCTCATTCGCACCATACTTTTCCTTCATCGCCACGGCCCAGATGCGGCGCGCGACGCGGCCCATGACGGTGTACTCCGGGTCCATGCCGTTGGAGAAGAAGAAGCTCAGGTTGGGCGCGAAGTCGTCGATGTGCATGCCGCGCGCCAGATAGGCCTCGACCAGCGTGAAGCCATTCGACAGGGTGAATGCCAGCTGGCTGATCGGATTGGCGCCAGCCTCGGCAATGTGGTAGCCCGAGATGGACACCGAGTAAAAGTTGCGCACGTTGTGGTGCACAAAATATTCGGCGATGTCGCCCATGACCTTGAGGCTGAATTCGGTGGAGAAGATGCAGGTGTTCTGGCCCTGGTCTTCCTTCAGGATGTCGGCCTGCACCGTGCCGCGCACATTGGCCAGCACCCATTCGCGGATCTTGGCGGCCTCGGTATCGGTGGGCTGGCGGCCGTTGTCGGCCTGGAATTTTTCCAGGTTCTGGTCGATGGCCGCGTTCATGAACATGGCCAGGATGCTGGGTGCGGGTCCGTTGATGGTCATGGACACGCTGGTGGCCGGGTTGCACAAATCGAAGCCGCCGTACAGCACCTTCAAATCGTCCAGCGTGGCAATGCTGACGCCGCTGTTGCCCACCTTGCCGTAGATGTCCGGACGTGGATCGGGGTCGTTGCCATACAGCGTGACCGAGTCAAACGCGGTACTGAGCCGCTTGGCCGCCATGCCGCTGGACAGCAGCTTGAAGCGGCGGTTGGTGCGGAAGGCATCGCCCTCACCGGCGAACATGCGGGTCGGGTCCTCGCCCTCGCGCTTGAAGGCAAATGTGCCGGCGGTATAGGGGTAGCTGCCGGGCACGTTGTCCAGCATCAGCCACTTCAGGATTTCACCGTGGTCCTCGTAGGTGGGCAGGGCCACC
The DNA here is from genome assembly GCA_030645355.1 of Rhodoferax sp. Classification (GTDB taxonomy): domain Bacteria; phylum Pseudomonadota; class Gammaproteobacteria; order Burkholderiales; family Burkholderiaceae_C; genus Allorhodoferax. The sequence goes on from JAUSNJ010000194.1 coordinate 21,958, forward strand.
TTGCGGATCGTGGTGCCGGACAGCGACTTGGTGGTGAGCGCCGTGCGCAGTTCCTTGTCGCGGATCTTGACGACGTATTCGTCGCCGGCATAGGCCTTCTGCATTTCGGGCCACTGGGCCACCAGTTTTCTGGCGGCGGGATCCTGGCGCTCAGTGCGCTCGGTTGCCAGGCGCAGCACCGTGTTCTTGGCACCGTCACGGGTGGCGTCGTCGTCCAGCAGCATGCGGGCGGTTTCGCTCAGTTGCTGGATCTCGCGGGCCAGGCGGGCCTCGGCACGGGCGTGCCGCTTGTAGCCACGCACGGTGTCGGTGATTTCGGCCAGGTAGCGGGTGCGCGCGGCGGGCACCACCGGCGTCTGGTTGCTGCTGTGGCGCACGCTGACCTTGGGCAGCACGCCGCCACTGGTCACCGGCAGGCCCAGCTCCTGCAGACGCGGCAACAGCGCCTGGTACAGAGCGGTGACGCCGTCGTCGTTGAAGCGCGCGGCCATGGTGCCAAACACCGGCATCTGCTCCGGTGGTGTGGTCCAGGCTTCCTTGTTGCGCTGCACCTGCTTGGCCACATCGCGCAGCGCATCGCTGGCGCCCTTGCGGTCGAACTTGTTGATGGCCACGAACTCGGCAAAGTCCAGCATGTCGATTTTTTCCAGCTGGCTGGCCGCGCCGAACTCGGGCGTCATCACATACATGGGGATATCGACCAGCGGCACGATGGCCGCATCGCCCTGGCCAATGCCCGAGGTCTCGACAATGATGGCATCGAAGCCGGCCACCTTGCAGGCGGCAATGACGTCGGGAAGGGCCTGGCTAATCTCGGAGCCAAAGTCGCGTGTGGCCAGGCTGCGCATGAAGACGCGCTCACCGTTCTGCCAGGGGCCGATGGCATTCATGCGGATGCGGTCGCCCAGCAGGGCGCCACCGCTTTTGCGCCGGGATGGATCAATCGAAATCACAGCCAGGCGCATGGCGTCGCCCAGGTCCAGCCGCAGGCGCCGGATCAATTCGTCTGTAAGCGACGATTTGCCGGCGCCGCCGGTGCCGGTAATGCCTAGAACTGGTATCTTTTTTGTAGCAGCTTGACTAAGTAATTCGGGGGCTAGAGGGTGTTTTCCTTCTGAGCTTTCCAGCGCGGTGATGAGTTGCGCCAGCGCGCGCCAGGATGCTGTGGTGTGGCCTGCGATGGCGTCCAATGTCCCGGGTGCAAACCCGGTCAGGTCCTTGTCGCACCGCATCACCATTTCACCGATCATGCCGGCCAGCCCCATACGCTGGCCATCTTCTGGACTGTAGATGCGGGTTACGCCATAGGCTTGCAGCTCGGCAATCTCACTGGGCACAATCACGCCGCCACCGCCGCCAAACACCTGGATGTGGGCGCCACCGCGTTGTTTGAGCAAATCCACCATGTACTTGAAATACTCGACGTGGCCGCCCTGGTAGGAGCTGATGGCAATGCCCTGCGCGTCTTCCTGCAAGGCGGCAGTGACGACCTCGTCCACGCTGCGGTTATGTCCCAGGTGGATGACCTCGGCGCCCATGCCCTGCAGGATGCGGCGCATGATGTTGATGGCCGCGTCGTGCCCGTCAAACAGGCTGGCCGCCGTGACGAAGCGCACCTTGTGCGTAGGACGGTAATTGGCCAGGGCCTTGAATTCAGCGGACAGGTTGGTCATGGGGCGCTCCTATATCACCGCGCTTTTTCCGGCACGGTTGACGTTTACGTAAACGTCAACTGTAAACCATTTGAGCCAACATTGGCTTACGCCGTTGCCGGGCAGGGTGTTGCCCTACGTCCAAATCCATTAAAGTCAGGGCCGGCGCGCACCCGCCAGAAAGAACACCATGCAACCGATACAACTCTTTGACCCTGCGTCGAGCACCTATACCTACATCATCTTCGACGAGACCACCCGCGACGCCGTCATCATCGACCCGGTGGACGAGCAGGTGGAGCGCGATCTGGCCCAGTTGCGCCAGTACGGGCTCAAGCTGCTGTGGACGGTGGAGACCCATGCACATGCCGACCACATCACCAGCGCCGGCTTGCTGGCCGAGCACACCGGCGCACAGACGGCCGCGCCCCAGGGCTGCGGCATCACCACCGCCGCCCTGCAACTGGTGCACAACCAGGTGCTGCGCTTTGGCGGCGAGTCCATGACGGCCCTGCACACCCCCGGCCACACCGCCGGCAGCATGAGTTTTGTGTGGCGCGACCACGTGTTCACCGGCGACACCCTGCTGATCAACGGCTGTGGCCGTACCGACTTCCAGTCCGGCAGCGCCGAGGCCATGTACCACTCGCTGACCCAGGTGCTGTTCAAGCTGCCGGACACCACCACGGTCTGGCCCGGCCACGACTACCAGGGCCGCACGCACAGCAGCATCGCTGCCGAGCGCATGGGCAACGCCCGGGTGGCGGGCAAGTCGCTGGAGGAGTTCACTGCCATCATGGCCGGGCTCCACCTGCCCCGACCCAAACGCATAGATGAAGCCGTGCCGGCCAACCTGAGTTCCGGCATTCGCCACGATGCGGACGGCGTGGACGCACAGGCTGTGCGCCCGGCAACCGGTTATGCCGGGGATGTCAGCGCCGCCTTGGCCCACAGCTGGTGGCAGAGCGGTGAGGCGGTGCTGGTGGATGTGCGCACCGACGCCGAACGTGAATGGGTGGGTTTTGTGCCCGGCGCCGTGGCCCTGGCCTGGAAGCAATGGCCCGGCATGGCAATGAACCCGGGCTTTGACGACGGCCTGCGGGCCGCCGTGCCGGCCGGCAAGAAGGTGGTGCTGTTGTGCCGCAGCGGCGTGCGTTCCGTGGCGGCCGCCAAGCGCGCGACAGAATTGGGCCTGGAGGCCTACAACATCCTGGAAGGGTTTGAAGGCGACCCCGACGCCAACGCCCAGCGCGGCAAAAAGGGCGGTTGGCGCCTGCAGGGCCTACCCTGGCGCCAAGGATAATGGCGCATGACCTTTCTTGCACTGGATATCGGCAATACGCGCCTCAAGTGGGCGCAGTATGCTTCCCCCCGCCCCGATGCCCTGCTGCTGGCCCAGGGCGCGGAGTTTCTGGAAAACATTGACAAGCTGTCCGAAGGCGCTTGGCTGGGCCTGAAGGCACCCCACCACATCCTGGGCTGCGTGGTGGCGGCCGATGCCGTCAAGCGCCGCCTGCAGGAGCAGATGGAGCTGTGGGATGTGTCACCCCAATGGATCGTGGCCAGCGAGGCCGAGGCCGGTCTGCGCAATGGCTACGACCACCCCACCCGCCTGGGAGCAGACCGCTGGGTCGCCATGATCGGCGCCTACCACCGCATGCTGTCCCAAGGCGCCCCCCGCCCCATGGTGGTGGTCATGGTGGGCACGGCCGTGACGGTGGAAGCGGTGGATGCCGGCGGCAAATTCCTCGGCGGCCTGATCCTGCCCGGCCACGGCATCATGCTGCGCGCGCTGGAGTCCGGCACGGCAGGCCTGCACGTGCCGACGGGCGAGGTGCGCGAGTTCCCGACCAACACCAGTGACGCGCTGACCAGCGGTGGCACCTATGCCATTGCAGGGGCCGTGGAACGCATGGTGCAGCATGTGCGCCAGCATTGCGGCGCCGAGCCGCTGTGCGTGATGACAGGGGGTGCCGGCTGGAAAATGGCGCCCAGCATGTCGTTGCCGTTCGAGCTGGTCGACAACCTGATTTTTGACGGCTTGCTGCAACTGGCCGCGGTGCGCTTTCCGGCCTAGTCTGCAACGGGCTTGGGGCGCCCGCTTCAGGTCAGGCGGTGTAAGCTGCTGGGATGCATCAAGTATTCAAGTGTGGCGTACGGTGGATTGCGGGAGCGGTTCTGGTTGCGGCGATGGTCGTTGCCGGTTGTTCGAAACAGCCGCAACCCGTAAACGCGGAATATGCCCTCCCGGTTCCGATCGGCGATGCGCTTGAAACAACGGGGGCGCAGGGCATTGTCCCGTCGATTGGCAAATGGATGGTTGCACCGTCCGGGCAGGTTGCAAACTGGTTGGGGCAACGCGTGGACGGCAAGGAGATTTACGAGCCCATCAATGTGATCCTCTTCGACCCGATTGCCAAGACGGCGGTCGAGGCACAGGATAGGCTGGTCGCGGCCAGCACCGCCGCCAACTTTTTGGTACGCAGTGGCCATTCGTCAGGATATGGTGCCATCATTGATGGTTCGGTTTACCCCGAACTCCCCTGGGGTCCGGGAAATGCGTTTTCCGACGAGCCCTTTGTGCTTTCCAACAACCATGGCCGGATATTTGGCCCGCACAAATTGGCGGCTGGCTGGCTCTTTGTCGGGGCGTTCAGCAGGGAAGCCATAGCCCCAACGCAGCAGGTCAAGCACAGCTATGCGTCCTTGAACCGATCCCGCGACGCGTTTGCGCACGGCATGGTCACTGGTGCGAACTACCGCATCACTTCTTTCATCAGTCTCGGCAATGCCATCCTGGATCAGCCTGCAAGGGGAACCGGTGATCACGATGGGATCGCCATCCTGCTGGAGGCGACCCGGTGAGCAATGAAAATGGTGCCGGCGACGGCTAGATATCCAATAGTTGCGAGAAATCGGTATCCGAGTTACGGCGTGTGCTGCTACCCACGACCGAGCTGGATTCAAACATGTGGTCCACGATCGTAGCCTCGGATTCTCCGGGACGCGGTCCGCTGAGCAAGGCGCGGTCCAGCAGACGCATCAGGACCGTGCGTGCGGTTTCGGGACTTTCACCATGCAAATCAAACGTGACATTGACCGTGAGGCGCACGGTCGTCAGATCCGGGACGCGCTCCGCCACCCGCTGGGCGACACCGGTGTCCTGCAACACCATACCGTCATCGGTGACAAACAGCACGCGCGCCGGAACCTTGGGTGACAGCACATGGGATGTGCCCTCCGCATTGACGACCAGCATCACGCCATTGGCAAAATCGCGGGCCCAGGCCGTTTTGCCGCCCTTGAAGCCGCGGATGGTGAAACCATACTCACGCGGCGAGACAAAGTAGCGCCCGGTGGCGTCGACCGCCGGATCGTCCACCTCGACATCGTCATGGACAAACACGTAACGGACCACATCCGGTGATATCTGCCGCTTGATGGCCTCTTGCAAGCCCTGCGGCTTTTCACGGGAAGTCAGTTCACTCCAGCTGGTCACGGCGTTCCCCCTATTGCACTTTATGCGCCATCATACTGATTTCCCGCCCGGCGCCAACCAGCTTTCCGCCAGCCGTACCCAGTAGGTCGCGCCCAGGGGAATCAGGGTGTCGTTGAAGTCGTAGCTGGGGTTGTGCAGCATGCAGGGGCCGCCGCCGTGGCCCATCTCGCGGTGTGCGCCGTCGCCGTTGGCGATGAACGCATAACATCCGGGCTTGGCCATCAGCATGTAGGCAAAATCCTCGGCGCCCATGGTGGGCTCCTGGGCGCCCACATTCGCATCACCGACGATGCCGGCCATGACCTGGCGCGCAAACTCCGCCTCCTTGGCTGAATTGATGGTGGGCGGGTAGTTGCGCACAAATTCAAAGCTGCACTCCATGCCAAAGGCCGCGGCCGTGTGGCGGGCGATCTCCTCCATGCGCTGCTCGATCATGTCCAGCACCTCAATGCTGAAGGTGCGCACCGTGCCCTGCAGCTCGCAGCTGTCGGGGATGACGTTGGTGGCCTCGCCAGCGTGGACCATGGTGACCGAGATCACGCCCGCGTCGATCGGCTTCTTGTTGCGGCTGATGATGGTCTGGAAGGCCTGCACCATCTGGCAGGCCACGGGCACCGGGTCCAGCGCGTTGTGCGGCATGGCCGCATGGCCGCCCTTGCCGCGGATGGTGATCTTGAATTCGTTGCTGGACGCCATGACCGGTCCGGCGCTGATCGAAAACTTGCCGACCTCGGAGCCCGGCCAGTTGTGCATGCCAAACACGGCGTCCATCGGGAATTTCTCGAACAGCCCGTCCTTGATCATTTCCCGGGCGCCGCCGCCGCCCTCTTCCGCCGGCTGGAAGATCAGGTACACCGTGCCATCAAAGTTGCGCTGGGTCGCAAAGTGCTGCGCCGCGGCCAGCAGCATGGCAGTGTGGCCGTCGTGGCCGCAGGCGTGCATCTTGCCGGCGTATTGGCTGGCGTGGGCAAAGGTGTTGAACTCCTGCATAGGCAGAGCGTCCATGTCGGCCCGCAGACCAATGGCGCGATCCGAGGTGCCGGCCTTGACGATGCCCACCACGCCGGTGGTGCCCATGCCGCGGTGTACCGGGATGCCCCACTGTGTCAGCTGGGCGGCCACAACATCGGCCGTGCGCTGCTCATGGAAACACAGTTCGGGGTGGGCGTGCAGGTCGCGACGGATGCTTGCCATGGCCGGCGCGGCTGAAACCAGTGCGTCAATAAGCTTCATATCAGAGGTGTCGTTGGTGGTGGGGTCAAGGGCGCATTATTACGCTGCAGGCCTTACCATGGCGGGCATGCGTGATTCATCAACATCCATCCCCATCCACCCCGACCAGCAGATCGTCGGCGCCTGCCCCCACGATTGCCCGGACACCTGCTCCCTGGTGACGACCGTGCGCGACGGCGTCGCCACCCAGGTGCATGGCAACCCGGCCCACCCCCACACGGACGGTGCCCTGTGCACCAAGGTGTCGCGCTACACCGAGCGCACCTACCACCCCGAGCGCATCCTGCATCCGCTCAAGCGCACCGGGCCCAAGGGCTGCGGCCAGTTTGAACGGGTCAGCTGGGAATCCGCGCTATCCGACATCGCAGCCCGGCTCTCTGCCATCGCCAGCCGGGGGCCCGACGCGGCCCAGGCCATCCAGCCGTACAGCTATGCTGGCACCATGGGATTGGTGCAGAGCGAAAGCATCGCTGCCCGTTTTTTCCACCAGTTGGGCGCATCGTTCCTGAACCGCACCATTTGCGCCACCGCTGGCGGCGAAGGCCTGGCGCAGACGCTGGGGCGCAAGGTCGGCATGCGGGTCGAGTTCTTTGCCGAATCCAAACTCATCATCATCTGGGGCAGCAACTCCATCGCCAGCAACCTGCACTTCTGGCGCTACGCGCAAGTGGCAAAACGCAATGGCGCCAAGCTGATCTGTATAGACCCGCGCAAGACCGAGACCGCCGACAAATGCCACGAACACATAGCCCTGCGCCCCGGCACCGATGCGGCGCTGGCGCTGGCGCTGATGCACGAGCTGATCGTCAATGACTGGCTGGACCACGACTACCTGGCGCAGTACACACTGGGCTGGGAGGCGCTGCGTGCCCACGCTCTGGAGTGGACGCCCGAACGGGCCGCCGCCATTTGCGGCATCGCGGCAGAGCAGATCAGGGCCCTGGCGCGCGACTACGGCGGCTGCCTGCAGCGCGGCGAGCCGGCCGCCATCCGCATGAACTACGGCCTGCAACGCGTGCGCGGCGGCGGCAATGCGGTGCGGGCCATTGCCTGCCTGCCGGCGCTGATAGGCGCCTGGCGCCACCGCGCCGGCGGCGTGTTGCTGTCGTGCTCAGGGGCCTTTCCCGTGGCACGGGCCGCGCTGGAACGCCCGGATCTGCTGGCCGGCCGCACGCCCCGCACCATCAATATGGTGACCATCGGCAACGACCTGCTGCGCCCGGCGTCCCCCGCGTTTGGCCCGGCGATTGAGGCCCTGGTGGTGTACAACAGCAACCCGGTAGCGGTAGCGCCTGACTCCAGCAAGGTGGTGCAGGGCTTTGCCCGCGAGGACTTGTTCACCGTGGTGCTGGAGCATTTCCAGACCGACACCGCCGACTACGCCGACTACATCCTGCCCGCTACCACGCAGTTGGAGCACTGGGATGTGCACCTGAGCTACGGCCACACCGACGCGCTGCTGAACCGCCCGGCCATTGCCCCCGTGGGCGAAGCAAAGCCCAACACCCAGATCTTCCGCGAACTGGCGGCGCACATGGGTCGGCACGACCCCGGTTTTCTCGACCCCTGTTTTACGGAGAGCGATGAGAGCCTGTGCCGTGCCGCGTATGGCTCGGCGGTGGACTTTGAGCTGCTGCTGCGCCAGGGTTTTGCGACCTTGCCCATGGCCGAAGCGCCGTTCGCCAGCGGCGGATTCCCAACGCCATCCGGCCGCTGCGAATTTTTCAGCGCACGCCTGCATTCCCAGGGACAGGATGGCCTGCCCACCTACCTGGCCAACTACGAAGCGGTGGGCAGCTCGGCCGAGTTTCCATTGGCCATGATCTCTCCCCCGGCGCGCAATTTCCTGAACTCCAGCTTCGTCAATGTGAAGAGCCTGCGCGATATCGAGGGCGAGCCCATCGTGGAGCTGCACGCGGACGACGCACAGGCCCGGGCCATCCAGTCCGGCGATGTGGTGCGGGTGTTCAACCAGCGTGGCGAGTACCGCTGCAAGGCCAAGGTCTCGCCGCGGGCCCGCCCGGGTGTCGTCAACGGGCTGGGCGTCTGGTGGCGCAAGCTCGGGCTGGCGGGCACCAACGTCAACCAGCTCACCAGCCAGAACCTGACCGATATGGGCGCCGGGCCTACGTTTTACGACTGTCTGGTCGAAGTTGCATTGCTCAAATAGGCCTCTAGCCCTCGTAAAATATGACTCAGTAGCTACTTAATTGGTAGCAATTGAGTTTCCTTGCGTGCCTGGGCGTGGGCACCGCGGGCGATGTCGGAAGGCCCCCGCACTGTCACGTTCGTTCACCCCGCACACCCCGCGTCAACTTACAATAATGACCATCTGGTCAGCAAAATTGACCCTCCTACGTTTTACGCACCAAGAGCCTCCATGAGCGAC
>JAUSNJ010000011.1 GCA_030645355.1 Rhodoferax sp.
AGGACGCCGGCGTCTCCAGCGGCGACATCCATGACGTGATCCTGGTCGGTGGACAGACCCGCATGCCCAAGGTGCAGGAAAAGGTCAAGGAACTGTTCGGCAAAGAGCCGCGCAAGGACGTGAACCCTGATGAAGCCGTGGCTGTCGGTGCCGCCATTCAAGGTCAGGTGCTGTCCGGCGACCGCAAGGACGTTTTGCTGCTCGACGTGACACCCCTGTCACTGGGCATCGAAACCATGGGTGGCGTGATGACCAAGATGATCACCAAGAACACCACCATTCCGACCAAGTTTGCACAAACTTTCTCGACCGCGGAAGACAACCAGCCAGCCGTGACCATCAAGGTGTTCCAGGGCGAGCGCGATATCGCCGTAGGCAACAAGATGCTGGGCGAGTTCAACCTCGAAGGCATCCCGCCCGCAGCCCGTGGCACGCCGCAGATCGAAGTGTCTTTCGACATCGACGCCAACGGCATCTTGCACGTGGGCGCCAAGGACAAGGGCACCGGCAAGGAAAACAAGATCACCATCAAGGCCAACTCCGGCTTGTCCGAAGCCGAGATCCAGCAAATGGTCAAAGACGCCGAGCTGAACGCAGCTGACGACAAGAAGAAAGTCGAATTGGTGCAGTCCAAGAACCAGGCCGACGCCAGCATCCACAGCGTGAAGAAGAGCCTGACCGAGTACGGTGACAAGCTCGACGCCGGCGAGAAGGAAAAAATCGAAGCCGCCATCAAGGACCTGGAAGAAGCCATCAAGGGCGACGACAAGGCCGCGATTGACGAGAAGAACACCACATTGATGAGCGCCAGTCAGAAATTGGGCGAAAAAATGTACGCTGACATGCAGGCCAAGCAGGCTGCCGAAGGCGGAGCACAGCCCACCGGTGGCGAGCAACCACAGGCAGCCGGTAGTGGATCGTCGACACACGCTGCGGATGACAACGTGGTGGATGCCGAAGTCAAGGAAGTCAAAAAGGGCTAAATCCTCACGCACCGCGTGCTGATTTGGCGCGCCGCGCCCGAAAGATTCGTCAGGAATCGTCGGCGCGGCGTTTTGCATAACGTTTGCGCTAACAATTAAAGACCAACAATGTCTGGCAACCATGGCTAAAAGAGACTTTTACGAAATTCTGGGCGTCCCGAAAAACGCGTCAGACGAAGACATCAAGAAGTCTTATCGCAAGCTCGCGATGAAACACCACCCGGACCGCAACCAGGGTGACTCCGGCAAGGTGGCCGAAGACAAATTCAAGGAAGCCAAGGAAGCGTATGAGATGCTGTCGGACCCGCAAAAACGCGCGGCCTACGACCAGCACGGACACGCCGGTGTCGACCCCAATATGCGCGGCCCGGGTGGCGAAGGCTATGGCGGTTTTGCCGAAGCCTTTGGCGACATTTTTGGCGACATGTTTGGCCAGCAGCGCGGCGGTCGACCCGGTGCCGGTGGCCGCCAGGTATTCCGTGGCGGCGACCTCAGCTACGCCATGGAGGTCACGCTGGAAGAAGCGGCCCGCGGCAAGGACGCCCAGATCCGCATCCCCAGCTGGGACTCCTGCGAAGTCTGCAAAGGCAGCGGTGCCAAGCCCGGCACCCAGGTCAAAACCTGCGGCACCTGCAGCGGGTCCGGCTCGGTCCAAATGCGCCAGGGTTTCTTCAGCGTGCAGCAGACCTGCCCCACCTGCCGCGGCACCGGCAAAGTCATTCCTGAACCCTGCGTGTCTTGCCACGGCCAGGGCAAGGTCAAGAAGCAAAAGACACTGGAAGTCAAGATTCCGGCAGGCATCGACGGCGGCATGCGCATCCGCAGCACCGGCAACGGTGAACCCGGCACCAACGGCGGACCTCCGGGCGACCTGTACATCGAAATCCGCCTGAAGAAGCACGACATCTTCGAGCGTGACGGCGACGACCTGCACTGCTCGGTGCCGATCAGCATGGCCACGGCAGCGCTGGGCGGTGAAATCGACGTGCCGACCCTGGCCGGCAAGGCCGCCATCGACATACCCGAGGGCACACAGACCGGCAAGCAGTTCCGCCTGCGCGGCAAGGGCATCAAGGGTGTGCGCGCCAGCTACCCCGGCGACCTGTACTGCCACATTGCGGTGGAAACCCCGGTCAAGCTCAGCGAACACCAGCGCCGTTTGCTGCGCGAGCTGGATGAGTCCCTGAAGAAAGGCGGCAACAAACACTCGCCCACGGGGGACAGTTGGACTGACCGGCTGAAGAGTTTCTTCAGTTGATGCACATCAAACTTGGCACATAGTTGCTGCCAAACCATGCCGCCCGGTCTATAAAGGACCCGGCGGCATTTTTTTGCGAGGAGCTTTGTCATGGGTGTCAACATCACGTTTCTGGGCGGTGCCAACACCGTCACCGGTTCCAAATATCTGGTGCGCCACGACGGACACAGCCTGCTCATCGATTGCGGCCTGTTCCAGGGCTACAAACAACTGCGCCTGCGCAACTGGACCCCACTGCCCGTGGCACCGGATGCCGTGGGCGCGGTGGTACTGACCCATGCCCACCTGGACCACAGCGGCTATTTGCCCCTGCTGGTCAAGGAAGGATTTTCAGGCAAGGTCTACGCCACGAAAGGCACCCAGGCCCTGTGCAAAATCCTGCTGCCCGACAGCGGCCACATCCAGGAAGAAGACGCGGCCTTTGCCAACCGCCACGGCTTCTCCAAACATACCCCCGCCCTGCCCCTGTACACCCGGCAGGACGCGCTGGACTGCCTGCCGCTGATCAAGGCCGTCGACATGGGCAAGACCTTTCAGCCGATTCCTGGCTGGCGGGCAACGTTCAGCCCTGCAGGCCACATCCTGGGCGCCGCCAGCGTACTGCTGGAAGTGGCGGGGCGACGTATTCTGTTCTCGGGTGACCTGGGGCGGCCCGACGACTCCATCATGTACCCGCCTGCACCACCCCCCGTCGCCGACACGGTGCTGATCGAGTCCACCTACGGCGACCGCCAGCACCCGACGGAAAACCTCGTCGACGAACTCGGGCCCGCACTGCACAAGCTCGCCGCGCGCGGCGGTGTGGCGGTGGTTCCGGTGTTCGCCGTGGGGCGCGCACAGGCCGTGTTGCTCGCCATTGCGCAGCTCAAGGCCAGTGGCAAGATCCCGCGCTCCCTGCCCGTTTTTCTGGACAGCCCGATGGCGGTCCACACCACGCATCTGTTTGAGGGGCACCAGGGCGAGCACCGCCTGGACGCAAAACAAGCCCATGCCATGACCCACGCCGCCACCATGGTCAACAGCACCGACGAATCCAAGGCACTGGCGTCGCGCCACGGCCCCATGGTCATCCTGTCGGCCAGCGGCATGGCCACTGGCGGGCGCGTGCTGCACCACCTGGAGCACCATGCGGGCAACCACCGCAACATGATCATCCTGACCGGCTACCAGGCCCCCGGCACCCGTGGCGCCACCCTGGCCAGCGGCGAGAAAAGTGTGCGCATCCACGGCCACGACGTGGCGGTCAACGCCGAGGTGGTGCAACTGCAATCGGCGTCCGCCCACGCCGATGCCGGGCAACTGCTGCACTGGCTGCGCAGCATGCCGGCTCGCCCGGACCAGGTGTATGTAGTGCATGGCGACCTGGCCGCATCCGATGCCTTGCGGGGGCGCATCGAGCACGACCTGGGTTGGCGGACACTGGTGCCCGAGCACGGGTCCACGTGGCCGTGCTAGTCTTGGTTTGCTATTTAAATAATAGCTGAATACGCAATATTCACGAGGGCTGGAGGCAGCTTGGCACAACCGTTGCTTGTTGCCAAACATGCCATTGGAGACATCACCCTTTTCCTTCGCCCACAACCAGGGGACGAGTTCCCTGTGGCAGCACCAGCTCAATCTGCTGCTGGATTCCACGGGTGAGGGCATTTTTGGCATCGACCTGGATGGTCACTGTGTTTTCATCAACCGGGCGGGTGCCAGCCTGCTGGGCTGGGAGGCTGCCGACGTATTGGGGCAGAACATGCATGAGCTGACCCACCACTCGCATGCCGACGGCTCGCATTACCCCGATACCGAGTGCCCCATCTTCAATGCCTTTCGCCAGGGCCTGGCATGCCGGATAGACACCGAGGTGTTCTGGCGCAAGGACCACACTTCTTTCGCCGTCGAGTATTCCAGCTACCCCATCATCGATGGCGACGAAGTACGCGGCGCGGTCATTACCTTTGTCGACATCACCGCACGCCGGCAGGCCGCCCAGGACCTGCAACGGGCCAACGCCAGCCTGGCCCGGGCCAATGACGAGCTGGAACTGCGTGTGGGTGCACGCACCCGCGAGCTGTCGGCTGCCCTGGGCCAATTGCGTGAACTCTCCGCCTATTCAGAAACGATACGAGAGGAAGAGCGAACCCGCATTGCCCGCGAGGTGCACGACGAACTCGGCAGCCTGCTGGTGGCACTGAAGATGGACGTCAACTGGATGGACAAGCGGCTGGCAGAACAGCAGCAGCGCAGCACGCTGGAGGCCCAGTCCATGCGTGATCGCCTGCGCGACAAATGCCAGAGCATGAGCCGCCAAATTGAGAACGCAGTGGTCAACGTGGGCCGCATCATCACGGACCTGCGCCCCAGCATCCTGGACCACCAGGGTTTATGGGCCGCGCTGGAATGGCAGGCACACGAATTTGCGCAGTCGGCCGAGCTGTCGCTGGACTGGCGCATGGTGGGCACCGAGCACGTCGAACTGCCAGAGAACCTGGCCATGGCCGTGTTTCGCATCTTCCAGGAAATGCTCAGCAACGTGGCACGCCACGCCCGCGCGACGCACATTCTGGTCAATGTTGAAGTGAGCCATGACGCGCTCAATCTCCTGGTGCGCGACAACGGCTGTGGCGCACCCGCCGAGGCCTTCGACGCGGCAACCGCCTACGGTGTCATGGGCATGCGCGAACGCGCACGCCACCATGGCGGACGCCTGTCGATTACCAGCCAAATCGGCCAGGGCTCCCTGTTCCAGCTGCGTATTCCGTTGCAGCAGGCCTATTGCGGGCACGGCACATGATCCGCTTACTCCTGGGTGACGACCACCGCATCGTGCGCGAAGGCCTCAAGCAAGTTTTGGCCGATGCACCAGATGTGTGCGTTGCAGGCGAAGCGCAAAGCGGCACCGAGGTGCTGGACCAGGTCCGTACATTCGGCGGCCGCGACGGCCTGGATCTGGTGCTGCTGGACATTGCCATGCCGGGGGCCGACGGGCTGGAGGTGCTGCAAATCCTGCGGCGTGAATACCCCACTCTGCCAGTGCTGATGCTCAGCACCTACCCAGAGAAACAGTACGCCGTGCGCTGCATCAAGCTGGGGGCGGCGGGCTACCTGAACAAGAGCGCCGACCCGGACGACATGGTGGCAGCCGTTCGCAAGGTTGCGGGCGGGGGCATGTACGTCACCCCCGCCACGGCGGAGGCCCTGGCCGCCACGGTCGGTGCAGTGGCTTCGCGCAGCGGTGCGGGCGGCGTGGAAGCACTGTCACACCGGGAATACCAGGTGTTTCGCCTGTTGACCACCGGCCACACCGTGAGCGAAATTGGTGCACAGCTCAAACTGGCCCCCAATACCGTCAGCACCTACCGCGCCCGGATTCTGGAAAAAACCGGCGCCAAGAACGATGTGGAGCTGGCGCTTTTTGCGCAGCGCCAGTCCGGTCGCACGCCTGAGGCGCCATAAGGCCCGATTTTGTAGGGCTGGCACTACACGGCGTCGTAGTGGCTTGGGCGAATTGCAGACCCCGGCGCGCGCAGACCCAAACTGGCCCGCACCTTGCTGAGTGACACACATCACTTCACCGAGGTACACCATGTCCGAATTCTTCTCTCCCTATGATGCCGACCGTCCTCTGATGCTCAAGTGCAGCTGCGGCCGCGAACACTCGGTGGCTGACCACCAGGCCGAAGTAGCCGCCGACACTGCCGCCATCGAACTGCGTCGCCGCAGCCTGAACAGCATGTTCGAGGCCTACAGCAACGAATTCATTGAAGCCACGCTGGTCAAGGCCATCTTTCCGCAAGACGCCGTGCGCCGCCGCTTTCTGAAAGCCGTGGGCAAGAGCACGGCCATGGCCGCCATTGCCAGTGTGCTGCCCGTGGCCAGCATGCAAGCCATGGCACAGGAAAAAGGCGCGCTGGAAAAGACCAACCTGAAAATCGGTTTCATCCCCATCACCTGTGCCACGCCGCTGATCATGGCGCACCCGCTGGGCTTCTACCAGAAGCAGGGCCTCAATGTGGAAGTGACCAAGACGGCGGGCTGGGCGCTGATCCGCGACAAGATGATCAACAAGGAGTACGACGCCACGCACTTCCTGTCGCCCATGCCGCTAGCGATCTCCATGGGTCTGGGCTCCAACGCCACACCCATGAATGTGGCCACCATCCAGAACGTCAATGGTCAGGCCATCACCCTGGCGCTGAAACACAAGAACAACCGCGACCCCAAGAACTGGAAGGGCTTCAAGTTTGCCATTCCGTTTGAGTTCAGCATGCACAACTTCCTGTTGCGCTACTACCTGGCAGAGGCCGGCCTGAACCCCGATACCGACGTGCAGTTGCGCGTCGTCCCACCCGCGGAAATGGTGGCCAACCTGAAGGCCGGCAATATCGACGGCTTTCTCGGGCCTGATCCCTTCAACCAGCGCGCCGTCTATGAAGAAGCCGGCTTTATCCACGTGCTGACCAAGGACCTGTGGAACGGCCACCCCTGCTGCGCCTTTGGCACCAGCACCGAGTTCATCCAGAAGAACCCCAACACCTTTGCCGCCTTGTACCGCGCCGTGCTCACGTCGGCCGCCATGGCGCGCGACCCCGCGAACCGCGAACTCATCGCCAAGGGCATTGCGCCGGCGCAGTACCTGAACCAGCCCGAGGCCGTGCTGAACCAGGTGCTGACCGGCAAATTTGCCGACGGCCTGGGCAACATCAAGAACGTACCCGACCGCGCCGACTTCGACCCCATGCCCTGGCAGAGCATGGCCGTGTGGATGCTCACCCAGATGCAGCGCTGGGGCTATGTCAAGGGCGACGTCAACTACAAGCAGATTGCGGAAAAAGTGTTCTTGCTGACCGACGCCAAGAAGCACATGAAGTCGCTGGACCAGAAGGTGCCCGATGGCGCCTACCCCAAGTTCAAGATCATGGGCAAGGAGTTCGACGCCGACAAGGCCGCCGCCTACGCCAAGAGTTTTGCCATCAGCAAGGCGGCCTAGTGATGTTGCCCCCACGCTCCTCACTCCGTGTGTCGCTGCCCCCCGAGGGGGCGCGCATGGCCCTACGGGCGGCCGGGCGGGCCATGCCATGACTATCTGGCGCTCCCTCAATTTCCGCGCGGGCCTGCTCTCGGTGCTGATTCTGGTGCTGGTGCTGGGCATCTGGTACGCGGCCACGGGCTCCACCGCGTCTGCCACCAGTTCGGCGGGCATGACACCGGAGCAAATCGAGTACGCCAAGATGATGGGCAAGGACCCTGGCAGCAGCAAGGCAGCGGGCTTTCCCACGCTGGGGCAAATGGGCACCACGGTGTGGGGCCACTTGTCCAACCCGTTCTACGACAACGGCCCCAACGACAAGGGCATTGCCATCCAGCTGGCGCACTCATTGGGGCGGGTCGCGCTGGGCTTTGGGCTGGCCATGCTGGTGGCCATTCCGCTGGGCTTTGTGATTGGCATGTCGCCGCTGCTGCGCAAGGCGTTTGACCCGTTCATCCAGGTGCTCAAACCCATCAGCCCCCTGGCCTGGATGCCGTTGGCGCTCTACACCATCAAGGACTCCTCCATCAGCGGCATCTTTGTGATCTTCATCTGCTCGATCTGGCCCATGCTGGTCAACACGGCCTTTGGCGTGGCCTCGGTCAAGCGCGAGTGGCTCAACGTTGCGAGCACGCTGGAAGTCAGTGCCCTGCGCAAGGCGTTCCAGGTGATTCTGCCGGCTGCCGCGCCCACCATTCTGACGGGCATGCGCATCAGCATGGGCATTGCCTGGCTGGTCATCGTGGCGGCCGAGATGCTGGTCGGCGGCACGGGCATTGGCTACTTTGTGTGGAACGAGTGGAACAATCTGTCGCTGACCAATGTGATCTTCGCCATCGTGCTCATTGGCGTGGTCGGCATGCTGCTGGACCTGGCCTTTGGCCAATTGCAAAAGGCGGTGACCTATGTGGAGTGATGTGCCATCGCGTGCCACGGTGGCCAACATTCCGGTCACGCCCGTTTCCCCCGGAAGCCCACAACCAACCAAGGCATCTTCCATGAACGGTCTACTCAGAATTGAAAATCTCGGCAAGACCTATGTGCCGGGCAAGCCGGTGTTTGCCGACGTGTCCTTCACACTAGAGCGCGGCGAGTTCGTCTGCATCATTGGCCATTCGGGTTGTGGCAAAACCACCGTGCTGAACGTGCTGGCCGGGTTGGATACCGCGTCGGAGGGCTATGTCTTCATGGACGGGCGCGAGATCTCCGGCCCCAGCCTGGAGCGCGGTGTCGTGTTCCAAAGCCATGCACTCATGCCCTGGCTCACCGTGCGCCAGAACATCGCATTTGCCGTGGTGTCGCGTTGGCCCGAATGGTCGCGCGCACAGGTCAACGCGCAGGTGGAAAAGTTTGTCGCCATGGTGGGCCTGAGCGGCGCCATCGATAAAAAGCCCAGCCAGCTCTCCGGCGGCATGAAGCAGCGTGTGGGCATTGCGCGGGCCTTTTCCATCAGCCCCAAGATGCTGTTGCTGGACGAGCCGTTTGGCGCGCTGGACGCGCTGACCCGCGGCACCATTCAGGACGAACTGATGGGCATCGTGCGCGAGACCCAGCAAACCGTTTTCATGATCACGCACGACGTGGACGAAGCCATCCTGTTGGCCGACCGCATCCTGCTGATGAGCAATGGTGCCGAGACCGACACCGGCTACAAGCCCGGCGGCATTGCCGAGGTGGTGGTCAACCCGCTACCGCGCAGCCGCAACCGTGCGGGCCTGCACCACCTGGACGGCTACTACGACCTGCGCAACCACATCGTGGACTTCTTGGTCGGCCGCGCCAAGGCCCACTAGTTTTCTCTTGTTTTCTCTTGTTTCCTCTTTTACTCACCCCATCCACCAGGAGCCCTCTATGAACCGCTTGGAAGTCACCGAAAAAATCATCAGTACCAAGGTTGCCAAAGGCATCCAATGGGCCGACGTCGCCAAAAAAGTAGGCCTGTCCAAGGAATGGGTCACCGCGGCCTGCCTGGGCCAGATGACGCTTGACGCCGCGCAGGCCAAGATCGTCGGAAAAATCTTCGGCCTGACCACCGAAGAACAGAAGTGGCTGCAGGTTGTGCCCTACAAAGGATCACTGCCCACACCGGTTCCGACCGACCCGCTGATCTATCGCTGGTATGAAATCGTTAGCGTGTATGGCACCACCATCAAGGAACTGATCCACGAAGAGTTTGGCGACGGCATCATGAGCGCCATCGACTTCAGCATGGACATCGTGCGCCAGCCCGACCCCAAGGGTGACCGCGTGAATGTGGTGCTGTCGGGCAAGTTCCTGCCTTACAAGCAGTACTGAGCCGGACCGCGCCCGCCTCGATGGACGCCAAGCCGCCATTGCCGCCGTTCACCCAGGAGACTGCGGTCCAAAAGGTTCGCATGGCCGAAGACGCCTGGAATTCGCGAGACCCGGAGCGCGTATCCCTGGTCTACACCGAAGACACCCGCTGGCGCAACCGCACCGAGTTTCCGGTCGGGCGCGAGCAGGTCCGCCAGCTACTGGTGCGCAAGTGGACCAAGGAGTTGGACTATCGCCTGATCAAGGAACTGTGGGCCTTTGGTGGCAACCGCATTGCCGTGCGCTTTGCCTATGAATGGCATGATGACTCGGGAAACTGGTTTCGCTCTTATGGCAATGAAAATTGGGAGTTCAATCCACACGGTTTCATGGCCTACCGGTTTGCCAGCATCAACGATCTTCCGATCCAGCAAGCAGACCGCAAGTTTCACTGGCCACTGGGTCGACGGCCCGACGATCATCCGTCACTGAGCGATTTGGGACTCTGATTCGCCCACCAGTGGCGTAGGCACGGACGAAAAAAAACCAGCCTGAAGGCCGGTTTCTTTTCGCTGCGGTGCAGACTTTAGTAACGGTTGCCGCCGCCACCATAGCCACCACCACCGCCGCCGGAACGACCGCCACCGCCGTAACCACCACCGCCGCCACCACCTGTACGTGGTTCCATTGGGCGGGCTTCATTGACCACCATGTCGCGGCCGTCGACGTTTTTTCCGTTCATGCCGCTGATGGCCGCCTGCGCTTCCGCGTCGCTGGACATTTCCACAAAGCCGAAGCCCTTGGAGCGGCCGCTATCGCGGTCCATCATGACCTTGGCTGACGAAACGGTGCCGAAGTCAGAGAAGTTTTGGTTCAGGGAATGGTCATCTACCGAGTAGGAGAGGTTGCCGACGTAAAGTTTCTTGCCCATGGTGGGATCTTTCAAAAAAGCGACCGCAGTTTCAACAATGAACCGCGCGAAGCAGGGGGGAAATAAGAGGAGGTACAGCTCGCCGCAAAGGGGAGTTTGACGACCGGGAGGGCCGAGACTATCGGCCAAAGAGGTGCGGGTGCAGCGTGGGAGGTGCCGCAGAGCCTGTCAGACTACAACCACTGCAAAGGAAAGCAAATCGCAGCGGTGCGCGCATTTTACGCTTGATCAAGGGATGATGGCTGGTTGTTTGATGGTGTGTGCGATTCAAGCTCAAGGGTGAAATGCACGTGGGGCATTGAGGGGTAACAAGCAGCGCAAGTCCGAAATGCGTTTTGCCCTATGGCAAACGTTCTTTTCTTGACAGGCGGCCTCTGCCCCAACGGAGCCGCACATCAAGAAGGCTTTGATTGTCAATTTCAACGTAGGCTTTTCGATTTCTGGCGAAAAGTCGAATGGCTGCTTTGCCTAGGCCCGGATACCCATTCTGTTCAGCAAGTGCCTGTTTAACGACTAACTTCACCCCCCTGCGCATCGAGCCGCTCCACTGCCTTGAGCACGAACAGCAGTCCGACACCCAGCAGCATGACTCCGGCTGCCACATACAGGCTGGCGTTATAGCTGCCCAACTTTGCTCCAATCAAGCCGGTTATCGCCGGCCCTATGATTTGCGCAACGCCATAGGAAAGTGTCATCTTTCCCATCATCTTGGCGGGCATGGTAGGGTAGTAGCGCCCGGCCATAGTCAGAACCAGGCTGACCATCCCAATAAAGGTGCCGCCAAACAGCAAAGAGCCCAGCATCGCGGACCAAAACCCAGGTACCAAAACCGGCATCAAGATGCCCACCACCTGCAGCACGCCAGCCAAAATGAGTGCATTCAGGTCACCAGTGCGCCGGGCTATCAAGTCCCAGTTGATACAGGCCGGGGCAGCACCGATGCCAATGGCTAAAAACGCCAGATTGCCCCATCCATTCAAGCCTGGCAATTGATTCACGATGGCCACGATGAAGGTCACACTCACCACGAAGCCAAAGCCCGCACAAAAGTATGCGGCCATGAATACACGCAGATACAGCGGGCTCGGCGGTTTGTCCTGCATCTTCTGACCACTGCTGGTATAGCCACTTGGGTCTGGAGGTGGCAACCAGCGCAGCGCAGGCACTAGCAGCAAGCTGCCCACCACAGTAAACGCAAACCATTGCTCACGCCAGTCAAGCGTTGGTGTGAACAGCATCACAGCACCAGCACAACCGGCAATGCCCAACCCAATGCCCGCAAAGTGGATGCCCATCTCGCTGCGGTGGTTGTGGCGGATGAGCCAATTCATGATTAGGCCGGTGCCCAGCAGCATAGCCGCGGCGCTGGTCAGCCCTGCCACATATCGGGACAGCGCCCACACTAATACATTCGTACTTAACCCCATCGCCAACGTACTGACAACTGCCAGTACCATGCCAATTCGGTAAAGTCGATCCTTGAGCACCAGGCTATTGATGCGCGATGCGATCAGTGCACCGCTCAAATATCCCGCGTAGTTGATAGCGGCCAACCAACCTGCCGCAGCCACACCCAAACCGGCTTGTAGTTGCATGAGTGGCAGCAGTGGGGTGTAGGCAAAGCGAGCCACACCCAATGCCAAAATCAGGCTGAAAATTCCGGCACTAAGCACCTTGAGTCGGCTGGCGTGGTGAGTCATGTGCGAGAGTTGTTTGGCGTGAAACAAGCGAGTATCGTGCGTTCGCCACAAGAGGAGCCAGATTGGCACCAAAAATCCCGATAGTGTGTGATAGGAAGCGGGCCTTTTGGAATGAATCTTGACGCTGCTCGACGGCCTGTCATCGGTAGTGAATTATTTCTTGGGCTGAAGGGCAGCAAAGGAGAATTTATTTCGACCAATGGCAGGTATCGAGCGATAAACCCGAATACCCGCATCTGGCCCACTACGGGACTTCCTTCCGCCGCCTACCAGACCCACAGGTCGCCTCGATCGCCCCTCCCCCAACAAGCCAGCGCCCAAGCAGATATCCCTGCGCCAGCACCTGTCGCCACGAGAGATACTATGTTTTATATAGCAGCATGGCCATATTCCACGAGGGCTACGTGCCAATTCAATGCAACGTCAGCGGCAGCGAAGTCGTCTTCACCCGAACGACGGCAGGCCGCACCTCATATGGCACGGGCTCGCATCCGCAGATGGTGGCGGCGATGGTGCGGGCCTGGCGGGCGATGGGTTCGATGTAGCGGCTGGCCTCGCCGCGCACCGTGATGCAGTCGCCCAGGGCGTGGATGGTGGCGTTGCTGGTGCGTAGCGAAATGGGGTCCACCGCAATGCCGTTGTTCCACTCCAGGCTGGCGGCCTGTGCCAGCCGGTTGGGTGTTTGCAAACCTGCTGCGGCGATGACCTGATCGACGACAAACTGCTGGCCACATGCGGTGGTGACGTGCATGCGCCCATCGATCTTTTCAACCGTGCTGACGCTCACCTTGCCCACAAAGCGGATGGGCAAATCCTTCCACGCCTGTAGCACCTGCTGCCCGGCATGCTCGGCGCGCCAGCGCGCCAGCGGCTCGGCTTGCACGTCCAGCAGCGTGATGCGGTGGCCGCCCAGTGCCAGGTCGTTGGCCAGCTCGCTGCCAATCAATCCCGCGCCCACAATGGCCACGTCTTTGGGTGTGTCACCCAACGCAGCGCGCAGGCGCAGATAGGCGTCCAGGTGGTTGATGCGCCAGCACAGCTCGGCCGGCAGGTTGGCTGGCAGTGCGGCTTGCGCGCCGTGGGCCAGCACCAGTTGTTCATAGGCATGTTTGCCGCGCGTGGTGTGCAGGGTTTGGGTGCGCGTGCAAATGCGCGTTGCCTGGGTCTGCGCCTGCAGGTTCACGCCCAGCCGTTGCGCGGCCTGCGCGCCGGTTTCGCGCACCAGTTGCTCCAGCGCAATGTGCTTGGCCATGGCCACGGAGAGCAGCGGTTTGTCGTACACGTCGCCCGAGCAGGCGGTCACCAGCGTGATGGGCACATCGGCATCCACGTCGCGAATCGACTGGGCCATCTGCCAGCCGGCGCGGCCCGCGCCCACAATGACCACGCCGGCGCGGGCACCCTTGCCACGCGGTGCGGGGCGCGCCGGGGTGCAGGCCTGGCGCGTGCGCGGGTCCACCGGCTGGTACAGCACAAAGTCGGACTTGGTCACCGCGCACAGCGGGCACTCCCAGTCGTCGGGAATATCGGCAAAGCGGGTGCCTGGCGCCAGGCCGCTGTCCGGGTCGCCATCCGCCTCTTTGTAGATATAGCCGCAGGCGTTGCAGATGTACTGCAGATACTCCGCTTGGGGCGCACTGTCGGCCTGGGTCATGCGGGCATGTCCTCGGCGCTAAGGCTGGCAATTTCCTTGCGCAGGTGCTTGATGGCGGGGGTGACGATGGCCACAAACTGGGCCTCGCGCACGCGGCGCTGCACGTCGGAG
This sequence comes from Rhodoferax sp., assembly GCA_030645355.1. GTDB lineage: Bacteria > Pseudomonadota > Gammaproteobacteria > Burkholderiales > Burkholderiaceae_C > Allorhodoferax. The sequence continues at coordinate 13,929 of JAUSNJ010000011.1, forward strand.
TTCATCAAGTAGCCGCGTGCGCCCTGGTGCATCAGGGCCGACTGGCTGGCGCGCAGGCACAGCTCGGCGCCTTCGGTGCGGGCGTTGAGCACGTCAATGAAAAATTCAGTCGATGTGTCAAACGGCGTTTCGGCCATGGTCATGACCCGCCCCACCAGATCGTCCAGCTCGGCCTGCAGGTCTTGGGGCCGGTCGTCCAGGTACTGGTTGACGTGGCCCAGTTGTGATTCCACCGCCCAGATGCTGTCGATGGCCCCCTGCACAATGCCGGCCGCAATGCCACACTGCAGCATGACAAATGCCGCGCGGATTTTGCGGATGTAGGGCCGGGCCGGGTCGGCCACGATGTCGGCCGCAGTGATGACCAGGTCTTTGCACTGCACGGCGTAGGTGCCCGTGCCTTCCATGCCCGAGAACTTGGGACACTCCTTGAGGGTGACGCCCGGGGCATCGCACTTCAGCATGAACATGACCTCGCGCCCGGCGCTCTGGTCGCCATCCATCACGGCGGCAATGGCGCCGAAATAGTGGTCGCCGGCCAGGTTGCTGATCCACGGCAGCGTGCCGTTGACGCGGTAGCCACCGCCTTCGATGGGCGTGGCCTTGAGCAGCAGATTCTCAATCTGTGCAAAGCTCTTCATCGGGTTGGACAGGCCGGTGCCGCCCAGGCCCAGGCCCTGCATGTGGGCTTGCAGCCGCTCGCCGGTGAGGGCGGGGTTGCCCGATGTCTGCATGTACAGGCCGCACACCGCCTGGCACCACATCATGAAGGCCGAGGCACCACAGACCTTGCCCACTTCCGCCATGGCGGCGATGGCCGCCTTGTAGTCACCGGGCTTGCCAGCTTGGTCCAGGTGGGCGCTCATGCCGCCCACCGCCGCCAGTTGCTGCAACAGGTCTTGCGGGTACAGGCCTTCCTGGTCGATGGACTGCGCCCGCTTGGCCAGCGGCCCCTGTGCGATGGCGCGCACGGCGCCCATCAGGTCGTGCTGGATGGCGGTCTGGGCGATGTCTTTGGGCAGGTCGTTGGCGTTCATGGCGGGCCTTTCTGGGGTAGAGCGGGGATGGGGGGTCAGTCAGCCAGGCTGATCTCGAACGGAATCGGGTTGCGCATGGTGTTGGCCACGGGCGAGTAGTAGTTGGCGTGCTTGACGATTTCGTCGAGCTGTTCACGCGTGGCGTCGCCCTCGATCACCACCTTCACGCGGATGGCCTGAAAGCCCATCTCCAACGGCTTCTTCTCCAGCGCGCCACCGGCACCCCAGGCGGCAGGGTTGCCAATGTCGCCTTCCATGTGGATTTCGATCTTGCTCAGCTTGACCTGCTTCCAGGTCGCCACGGCAGTGATGCCCACTGCCAGGCAACCGCCCAGGCCAGACAGCACGATTTCGCCGGGTGCGGGTGCCGTGTCCTGGCCAAACAGGTGCAGAGGTTCGTCCACCACCACCGGCGCGTGCTTGCCCACATAGCTCAGCGAGCGGTATTGCCCTTCCATCTCGGTCCTAACCTTGTTGGTGCCACGGGCGCCGGGGTTGTTGCGGCCTTTTTCGGCAAACGCCATCAGGCCATCGCGGTCAATGGGGCGCAGCGAGGTGGTGATGGTGGTGACGGGTTCGATCAGGTCGGTAGCGGACATGGAAGTTTCCTTAGGAATAGGGTGTCAATGGTTCAAAAAAGCACAGGGCCAATCAGCCTGGTACTTCCATCGCAAGCCTGATGCCAGGCCGCCCCTCCACCCAAACCTATATGAAAAATAGGCCGCTAGCCCTCGTGGATATTGGATGTACCACTATCACTTTCATAGCAATGCGCCATCACCACCAGCCTCAAGTCGCTCCACAACCCCCATTGTGTTAACAAAGTGTCAACACATTGAAGACCCAAGGCGCCTGGGCGGCAGAGCGTTTTGCGTAGGTCAAGGAGGAGCCCGCGCAGCGGGCGGGGCTGAAATCCGCGGCTCCGAGTCTGCCCGCGCAGGCTTGGACGGATTGAAGAGCCGTAGCCGCTGGCTGAGGCACGTCCACGGAGCAAAACGCTCTGCCGCCCAGGCGCCGAGCGCGAACCAGGCTCCTGAAGCGAACCAGGCCCTAGCGCAACCCAGCCTTGCGCAGCCGGTAGCCAAACTGCCGCAAGGTCAACCCCAGGCTCTGCGCCGCGCGCGACTGGTTGCCCTGGTACAAGTCCAGCGCCGCCTTCAAGGCCTGCGCGTTGTGGGCATTGGCAAAACCGTAGTCGCGCACCAGCGGTGCCTCGGGCTCGGCCACCACGCGCGCGGGGGCTGCCACAGGCGCCAAGGTGGCCACGGGCGATGCGGCATAGGGCATGAAGCGCTCCAGTTCGCGCGCCGTGATCTGGGTGTGGTCCGCCAACAGCACCACGCGCTCGATCAGGTTTCCCAGCTCACGGATATTGCCGGGCCAGGCATGCTCTTCCAGACGTTGCAGGGCCTCGGTGGACAAGTAGACGTTGCGCTGGTGGGCCTGGTTGGCCCGGCTGACAAAGTGCAGCACCAGCGCCCGAATATCTTCCACCCGCTCACGCAGGCTGGGCAGGCGGATCGGGATGACGTTGAGCCGGTAGTACAGGTCCTGGCGAAAGCGCCCGGCGTCCACCTCACGCGCCAGGTCCCGGTTGGTGGCCGCCACCAGGCGCACATTCACGCGCAGCTCGCGCTTGCCGCCCAGGCGCACCAGCGTGCCCTCTTGCAGGGTGCGCAGCAGTTTGGACTGCATAGCCAGTGGCAGCTCGCCAATCTCGTCCAAAAAGATGGTGCCGCCGTTGGCCTGTTCAAACCAGCCCGAGCGCGCCGTGCTGGCGCCGGTAAAGGCGCCGCGCTCGTAGCCAAAGAGTTCGGATTCGAACAGCGTGTCGGGAATCGCCGAGCAGTTGACCTTGATGAAAGGCTGGTCGCGCCGGCCGCTGGCCAGGTGCACGGCGCGGGCAAACAGCTCCTTGCCAGTGCCCGATTCGCCCAGCAGCAGCACGGTGGCCTGGGTTTGCGACACACGCTCCAGCTCGCTCAGCGCCCGCAGCAGCGGGGGTGAATTGCCGATGAGCCCGTAGCGCGCGGTGTTGGTGTTGAGCGCCTGGGCCAGCACGGCATTGCGGGCCTGCAACTGGCCGGTTTGCTCGGCCACCAGTTGCTCCAGTTGCAGCAATTGCCCGGCCAACGTGGCCAGCACCCGCAGCACGGACAGATCGTCGTTGAGGTGGCGCTGGCGGCTGCGGATGCGGTGGCAGGCCAACACGCCAATGGGCAGGTTGTTGACCTCAATAGGCAGGGCAATAAAGGCCACAGTCTCGGGCGGCAGCTTGGCACGCGCCACCGCGCGGAACAGGAACAGGGGCTCGGCGTCGATGTCCTGCACGATGGCCGGCTGCCCACTGGCCAGCACCCGCCCGGTAATGCCTTCGCCCAGCCGATAGTGGCCGCGCGCCACCTCCTGCCGCGTCAGCCCATAGGCGTGCTGGATGCTGGCGCTGCGCGGCGCGCCGGGGTCGGCCCCAGGCGGGTCGGACAGCACAATGCGCCCGCGGTTGAGCCCCAGCAGCTCGCTCATCAGATGCAGCATGGTGCGCAGGGCCAGAGCCGGTGCCGGACTGCGCCCCACCAGGCGCATCACCTCGCGCATCAGCAGCAGCTCCTGCTCGCGCCATTCGCCAGAGGTCAAGGGGGTAGTGGCAGGGGTGGGTTGCATATTTTTTCAAATCGCAATTTTCGCGCCAGCGCTCCAGGTGGCAACCCACACGCCGCCGGTAGCCCAGTCCACTCAGGCGCGTCCGATGGGGCCGCTCGCCCGGCAATCGGCGGGGCTTCCGATTAACCCTGCGCCATTGCGGGGCACTTGGGCGCCTTAATCAAGTTATTCATGTAAATTCAGAAAATACTGAAAATTCAAAAATTGACCGAAATCAATACGCCCATGAACCTGCCACCCCTGACCCAATCCTTTGTGCTGCATTTCGGCGAGATGGGCAGCCGCTGGGGCATCAACCGCACCGTGGGACAGATTTACGCGCTGCTGTATGTGTCAGCCAAGCCGCTCAACGCGGACGAGATTGCCGACACGCTGAACTTTTCGCGCTCCAACGTCAGCATGGGGCTTAAGGAGCTGCAGTCCTGGAGCTTGGTGCGCCTGATCCATTTACCCAACGACCGGCGCGAATACTTCCAGTCGCCGCAGGACGTGTGGCAGATCTTTCGCACACTGGCAACCGAGCGGCGCAAGCGCGAGATCGACCCGACGCTGTCGATGCTGCGCGACGCGCTGATGGAGACACCCAGCGGCGAGGATGAGCGCGTGGCCCAGGAACGCATGCGCCAGATGCATGCCTTCATCGAGCTGATGACCGACTGGCTGGACGAGGTGCAAAAAATGGACTCCGCTACGCTGGCCAGCCTGATGAAGATGGGTGCCAAGGTGCAGAAGTTGTTGGAGATGAAGGACAAGGTCAAGCAGGTGTTTGGCAAGGGAGAACCCAGCGGCGCGGATGAACCCGCGGGGGCCTTACCCGCCCCACCCAAACCCCCACAGGCGCCCGAGCACGCCTGAAACAGCGAACCCAGCCAACGACATGGACCAACTCGATCCCTTCATACTGGCGCGCATCCAGTTTGCCGCCAATATCACCTTCCACATCCTGTTCCCCACCATCAGCATCTCCATGGCCTGGGTACTGCTGTTTTTCAAGACGCGTTTTGTGCGCACTGGACAGCAGCATTGGATGGATGCCTACCAGTTCTGGGTCAAGATCTTCGCGCTGACTTTCGCCTTGGGCGTGGTCAGCGGCATCACCATGAGCTTCCAGTTTGGCACCAACTGGCCGGGTTTCATGAACACCGTGGGCAATGTGGCCGGACCACTGCTGGCCTACGAGGTGCTGACCGCCTTCTTTTTGGAAGCCACCATGCTGGGCATCATGCTGTTTGGCCGGGGTCGGGTGAGCGAACGCGTGCACACGGTCGCCACGCTGCTGGTGGCGGGCGGCACCACGCTGTCGGCGTTCTGGATCATCGCGCTGAATTCGTGGATGCACACGCCGGCCGGCTTCGAGATGATTGACGGCCAGGCCCACGTGACGAGCTGGATGCAGGTCATCTTCAACCCTTCGTTCCCGTACCGGTTGACGCACATGTTGCTGGCCTCCGGTTTGACCGTGGCCTTTCTGCTGGCCGGAGTCAGCGCCTGGCGCTGGCTCATGGGCGACCAGGGGGCCGAGGTGCGCGCCAGCCTGCGCAGCGGGCTGGTGTTGGCGGCCGTTCTGATCCCCTTGCAAATCGGCGTGGGTGACCTGCATGGCCTGAACACGCTGAAGCACCAGCCCGCCAAGATCGCTGCGATGGAAGGTATCTGGGAGACGCAAACCGGCGCCCCAGCCGTGCTTTTGGGATGGCCCGATGCAGCCACGCAGAGCAACCGGTTTGAAGTGGCTATCCCCAAGCTGGCCTCGTTCTACTTGACCCACGACTGGAATGGGGAGATTAAAGGCATAGACGCCTTTGGCAGCCAGCACCCACCGGTGGCGCCGTTGTTCTCCGCGTTTCGTCTGATGGTGGGCGTGGGCGTGCTGATGCTGGCCGTGAGCTGGTTGGGCACCTGGCAGACGCGCGCAGGGCGCCAGCCGAACGTATGGCTGCTGCGTGTGCTGGTAGTCATGAGCTTCGCCGGTTGGGTCGGTCTGGTGGCCGGTTGGTATGTAACCGAGATAGGCCGTCAACCCTGGCTGGTGCAAGGCCTGCTGCTGGCGGCGGATGCGGCGTCTGCAGTGCCTGCGCCCAACATTGCCCTTACGCTGGCCATGTACCTGGTGCTGTATGCGGCGCTGCTGCTGGCCTATGTGTCGGTGGTGTTCTATCTGGCCACCAGTGCGGCCAAGAAAACGTTTGAACCGCTGGTTGCTCCTGATTCTGTAGCGACTTATGTAACACCGACGGGGGCTGGAGGGATAAAACATGCTTGACGTTGTGCCGGATCTGACCCAACCCCAGGGCTGGCTGCCCCTGGTCTTTGCTGCGGTGATGGCGCTTTCCATGCTGGCCTACGTGATCATGGACGGCTACGACCTGGGCGTGGGCGTGCTGCTGCGCCGCGCCGATGACCGCGCGCAGAAGGACGCGATGATCGCCAGCATCGGCCCGTTCTGGGACGCCAACGAGACCTGGCTGGTGTTGGGCGTCGGGGTGCTTCTGGTGGCATTTCCGCAGGCCCATGGCGTGATCCTGGGCGCGCTGTATTTGCCAGTGGCGCTGATGCTGTTTGGCCTGACGCTGCGCGGAGTGGCCTTTGACTTCCGGGTCAAGGCACGCGACCAGCACAAGCCGCTGTGGGACTGGGCCTTTTACCTGGGCTCCCTCTTGGCCAGCTGGTCGCAAGGCTTCATGCTGGGTGGCCTGATCACCGGCTTTCGCAGCGATGCGTGGACTACTGTCTTTTGCGCGCTGATCGGCCTGTGCCTGGTGGCCGCCTACTGCTTGCTGGGCGCGGGCTGGCTGATCATGAAGACCGAGGGCGCATTGCAGTTGAAAGCCGTGCGCTGGGCCCAGGGCAGCCTGTGGTTGACGGCGGCGGGCGTCGCGGCCATCTCGGCGGTGACGCCGCTGGTCAGCCAGCGCATCTTTGGCAAGTGGTTTGCATTCCCAAACATCGTGTTGCTGTTCCCCATTCCGCTGGTGACGGCCATGCTGCTGGGCGTGATTGCGCGCAGCGTCAGGCGTCTGCCGGTGCGCCTGGCCCAAAGCAATGAGTACGGCATCGGCGTACCCTTTGCTGCCACCGTAGGCGTGTTCCTGTTGGCCTTTTATGGTTTGGGCTACAGCCTGTTCCCGTGGTTGGTGGAAGACCGCCTGACGATCTGGCAGGCCGCCAGCGCGCCCGAGTCACTGATGGTGATTTTTTATGGCGTGGTGGTGGTGGTGCCGGTCATCATTGGCTACACGGTGTATGCCTACCGGGTGTTCTGGGGCAAGGCTCGAACGCTCAAGTATTGAGGGCCGGGCACTTGCCGCCCGGGCCATCGCCATTCAAGCGGCGCTCGTTTTGAGGAAAGAGGCAAAATGTGGGGATGCCGACCCGCCCCTTTCTCACCGCCGCCTTCTACAAATTCGTAACGCTGGCCGACTACGAATCCCGCAAGGAGCCCCTGCTGGCCTTGTGCGAACAACGCAACGTCAAGGGCACCATCCTGCTGGCGCGCGAGGGCATCAACAGCACCATTGCCGGCGCACCGGACGATGTGCACGCCGTGCTGGCCTATCTGCGCAGCGACCCGCTGCTGGCCGACCTGCAGCACAAGGAGTCATTCGCCGAAACCGCCCCGTTCTACCGCATGAAGGTGCGCCTGAAGCAGGAAATCGTCACCATGGGTGTGCCCGGAACGGACCCCACCCTCATCGTCGGCACTTACGTCAAGCCCGAGGACTGGAACGCGCTGATCGCCGACCCCGATGTGGTAGTGGTGGACACGCGCAACGACTACGAGGTGGCGATCGGCACCTTCCGCGGCGCGATTGATCCGCACATCCGCACGTTCTCCGAGTTGCCGGCCTGGACCGAACAGGCCGAGTCGCTGCGCCCCGACGCCAATGGCAAGAAGCCCAAGGTGGCGATGTTTTGCACCGGCGGCATTCGCTGCGAAAAGTCCACTGCTTTCATGCGCGCGCAGGGCTACGACGAGGTCTACCACCTGGAAGGCGGCATCCTCAAGTATCTGGAAACCGTGGCGCCGGAGCAAAGCCTGTGGGATGGCACCTGCTTCGTGTTTGACGAGCGCGTCTCGGTGGACCATGGCCTGACGCCGGGCACGCACAAGCTGTGCCGCGGCTGCCGCATGCCGCTGGAAGACGGTGCGATGGAGTCGCCGCTGTTCGAGCTGGGCGTGAGCTGCCCGCGTTGCCACGCCAGCACCAGTGAAGTGCAGAAGAACCGAGCCCGTGAACGCCAGCGCCAGTGGGAACTGGCCAAAGCGCGGGGCAAGGCCCACATCGGCGAGCCCATGCCGCCCAAGGCCACCGAGCCCGACACGGCATAGGTCTTTTTGGCCGTCACAGTGCCAGCCGCTGAGCCCCTGCCCGTTCTGTATTCGTTTCGGCGCTGCCCCTACGCCATGCGCGCGCGACTCGCCATCGCCGCGAGCAGCACGGTGGTGGAGTTGCGCGAGGTGGTGCTGGCGCGCAAACCCCAAGCCCTGCTGCAAGCCTCACCCAAGGCCACGGTGCCCGTGCTGGTGCTGCCCGACGACACGGTGCTGGAGCAGAGCCTGGACATCATGCTGTGGGCGCTGCGCCGCAACGATCCGCTACAGTGGCTGCCAGCGTCCGCGCCAGAGATGGACCGTGCTATGGCCTTGATTGCGCAATGCGATGGGGATTTCAAGGCGAATCTGGACCGCTACAAGTACCCGAACCGCTACGCGCTGGCCGATGGACTGGCCTACCGTGCGTTGGGTGCAGTGTTCCTGCAGACGCTCAACACCTGCGCAAAAGCGCAAGGGTTTCTGCACGGTGGCCAGGTTGGCCTGGCGGACGCCGCCATCGCCCCATTTGTGCGCCAGTTTGCCCACACAGACCCCGCCTGGTTTGCCGCCCAGCCCTGGCCTGCCCTGCAGCAGTGGCTGGCCGATTTCGAGGCATCCAATCTCTACCTGCGCGCCATGCACAAGTACCCGACGTGGGTGCCGGACCTGCGGTAACCGCTGGTTCCTGGGTCCATCCCTACAATCTGGCGTTCCTCCACCCACCCCCACCCCATGGATACACGCACTGGCCTGGTGATTGCAACCCTGATGACGCTGCTCAACGGCGGTGTGTTGGGCTTGATGCACAAGAGTCTGTCTGCCGATGTGCAACCCAGTGCCGCCGATTGGCGCATCGGCACCCTGTTGTTTGCCAGCGGTTCCATATTGCTCGCCGTTCAGGACATGATGCCGTTGGGACTGGTACTGCCACTGGCCAACGGTTGCTTCATGCTGGGAGTCATGCTGTACTGGCGGGCAACCCGCCGATTTGTGGGACTGCCCGACACACCGTGGCTGTTTGCACCTATTCCTTTTGCTGTGTTTGGCATTTACTGGTTTGCCGAACAGGTGCCGGATCAGGCTGCGCGGGTGTATTTCGCCACCGCAGTTTGGGTGCCCGGCCTGTTCGCCGCCGCCTGGACCCTGCGCGGCAGCCCCCCGCACCAGGAGCTGCGCAGTCGCAGGGTGCTGGCAGCCACCTTCGTCATCGTGGGGATTTTCATGCTGGTGCGCGTCATCAGCCTCATGCTGCAGCCCGATCGATACGTCACCATGCTCGAATCGCGGAATGTCTTCAACCTGCTGGCGCCCCTGATCGTTACCGTTCTGCCCGTCATTGGCACGACGGCGTTTCTGGTGATGTGTTCTGAGCGCATCCGCAACCAGTGGCAGCACGCTGCAGCGACCGACTACCTCACCGGGTTGCCCAATCGGCGCACCATCACTGGGTCCGGTGAGGCCTGTTTCAACCAGGCCCGCCGCAGCGGCTCCGGCCTGGCGGTTGCCGTGATCGACATTGATCACTTCAAGCAGGTCAATGACCGTTTGGGCCACGACGCGGGGGACGTCGCACTCAGGTATGTCGCCACTGCGCTGGCCAGTCAATGCCGCGGACCTCATATGGTCGGGCGTCAAGGTGGCGAGGAGTTTGTCGCGCTGCTGGTGGTCACCAATGCAGCGCAAGCCCACGCGGCCGCGGAACGCCTGCGTCTGGCCGTAGCATCATCTCCGCTGCAACTGAACGGGCAGACTATCCCCTTGACCATCTCGGTGGGTGTCGCGGTTTACCAAGCGGACGACACGTCCTACGACACCTTGTTGCGCCGTGCCGACCATGCCGTGTACGCAGCCAAAGCAGGGGGACGCAATCAAGTGGTGATGGCGCCGGACGCGCCGCTGCCTTCGCCCTAGAGGGCCGATCCCACCGCTCTACCAGCGCTCCATATATGGCCGCAGGTCCAGCTCAAAGGTCCATGCATCGCGCGGCTGGCTGTGCAGGTGCCAGTAGTTCTCGGCGATGTGGTCGGGGTTGAGGATGCCGTCCTGGTCTTTGAGCGCATAGCGTTCGGGGAATTGGGTGCGGATGAAGTCAGTGTCGATGGCGCCATCCACCACCACATGGGCCACATGGATGTTGCGCGGGCCCAGCTCGCGCGCCATGCTTTGCGCCAGCGCCCGCAGCGCGTGCTTGGCACCGGCAAAGGCGGCAAAGTTGGCCGAGCCCCGCAAGCCCGCCGTGGCACCGGTGAACAGAATCGTGCCGCGCCCACGGGTCACCATGCGTTGGGCAGCGGCCTGGGCATTCAGGAAGCCGCTGAAGCAGGCCATCTCCCAGATCTTGAAGTACTTGCGCGCTGTTTCTTCCAGGATGCTGCACGGCACGTTGGCACCGATGTTGAACACCAGCACCTCTATCGGGCCATATTCCGATTCAATCTGATCGAACAGCGCCTTCACGTCCTCTTCCTTGCGCGCGTCGCTGGCGTAGCCAAAGGCCTGGCCTCCCTCATTGCGGATGCTGTCGACCAGCGGCTGCAGCTTGTCGGCGCTGCGGCGCGTCACGCAGGCGATGAAACCTTCGCGGGCAAAGCGTTTGGCGATGGCGCCGCCGGTGGAGTCGCCGGCGCCAATGACCAGCGCGACTTTTGGTTGGGGCGTGTTTGTATTCATGGGTTGCTCCGGGTTTAAGACATGGCGCTGGCGGGCAGCGCCTTGTCGAGAAAGCGGCGGCTAGCCGCGAGGATTTCTTTGCGGGTGCGCTCGCTCTCCACCGCGCGTGCCAGCACGAGCGCACCCACGCACTGGGCGATCAGCGCCCAGCCCGCATCGGGGTCACCGGTGCGCTGGCTCCAGCTTTTTTGCGTGCGCTTCAGCGCTGCCTCCACCGCGGAGCGCACTTCGGGTCCGGCCTGGGCGATCTCGGGCCCCAGCGTGGGCAACACGCAACCCACTTCCGGATTCATCGCATGAAAGCTGCTCAGGTAGTCGCGCAGGCATTTGGCAACGTGGTTGTCGGGTGAGTCCTGGTCACCGGCCAGCATGGCGCTGCTGTTGGCCATCTCTTCCTGCACCAGCGCCTCGAACAGCGCCTGCTTGGACGGAAAGTGGCTGTAGAAGGCGCCACCGGTCAGGCCGATGGAGGCCATCAGCGCATCGACGCCGGTAGCCTTGAAGCCACCCTTCTTGGCAATGGCGCGGCTGCTGTCCAGCAGCTTCTGGCGGGTTCCTTCCTTGTGGGTCTTGGCGTAGCGCATGGCGGTCCTTGGGTTTGTCCGGTTGACAAGTCACAGACCATAGCATAACGTACGTTTACCAAACGATCACTTAACCATGGAACCAACAATGCCAAAAACCGCGGAATTTTTCTTTGACGTGGGCAGCCCCGCCAGCTACCTGGCCTGGACGCAATTGCCGGCCCTGTGCGCGCAGGCCGGTGCCACGCTGGTCTACAAGCCGATGCTGCTGGGCGGCGTGTTCCAGGCCACCGGCAATTCCTCGCCCGCCATGGTGGCGGCCAAGGGTCGCTACATGACGGTGGACCTGGGCCGCTTCGCCAAGCGCTACGGCGTGGATTTCAAAATGAACCCGCACTTCCCTATCAACACGCTGCAGCTCATGCGTGGGGTGATCGGCATGCAGTTGCGCCAGCCCGCGCGCTTTGAGGCGTTTCTTGGCGCGGTGTTCACGGCTCTGTGGGTGAATGGCGCAAACCTGAATGACCCGGCCGTCACGGCGGCCACACTGGTCGAGGCCGGGTTTGATCCGGCGGAAGTCTTTGCACTGGTCAACGATGCCGACATCAAGGCCGCGCTCAAGGCCAACACCGAGGAAGCCGTGGCCCGCGGCGTGTTTGGTGCGCCCACGGTGTTTGTGGGTGATGCGATGTTTTTCGGCCAGGACCGGCTGGATTTTGTGCGCGAGGCGCTGCGCTAGTCAGAGTTACGCTGACCGGCCAGACAGTTCATTGCGCGTCGTGCTCCATGGCGCCAAACTCAAAGGAAAAGAGGCAGTCCCCCCCGGCCTGTTTGGCGTCGTAGGTCACCATCTCAGCGCGGTCGATCAGCACATCGGTACTGATGACGTCCTGCATTCCTATGAGGCAAAGACCCATGCTCACTGTGGCGTGCACGGGCGCGGCGCAGATGTCGAAAGCTTCTGAAAAACAGTTGCGAACGCATGCCGCCATTTGTTGTGCGCTGACTCCCGCTTCGTCTGGCGTGGTGCCCAGCTCTTCCAGGACAATCAGAAACTTGTCGGCGTAGAGCCGGGCCACCGCTACGTTGGGGCCCAGGGCCTGGCCCATGCGCCATGCCGATTGCTGCAACAGCATGTCGCCTGCCTGATGACCCAGCCGCACATTGTGGCTCCTGAAGTCATCCAAATCCACGAGCAAGACTGCGGCATAGTTCTGCTGCTCATGGCTTTTGTCGATGGCACGTTGCAGACTGATGAGCAAGGCTGAGCGATTTTTGAGACCCGTCAACGAGTCCGAAAAACCAAGATGGGTGATCTTCCTTTGCAGGGCCTTTTTGGCGCTGAGATCCTTGAACGTGGCGATGTAGTGCGTCACGCAGTCGTGGGCGTCAACGACGGCCTTGACCCTCAGCTTTGCCGAATAGGTTTCCCCACTTTTCTTGCGGCCGATCACCTCATCGTTCCAGCTCCGGTACCGCGCCAGGTGTTCACGGATGTCACTGAGGACCGTCGAACGGGACCCAACGGCCTCACGCTTGCTGTAGCCCGTGATGCGGGTGAATGAGTTGTTGACCTTCAGCGTGCGAAGGTCGGCATCCGTTACGACGACGCCCTCACAGGATTCAAAGGTCGTTTCGGCAATACAGCGATCCAGACGGGCAAGCGCGTGTTCGTCGGCGACGGCATCTGGCGTGGTTGACACGTGCGCAAGCTCGGGCAGGCTCAGCCCCGGCAGCGTGGCCGCTGCATGTTTGCGTTTCGGCCTGGGGACCGAAATCCGCTTTGGCTGGGTCAGTGCGTCCATTGTTTCCACGACATGTCTCCTTATCTGTATGGGAGTCCCTGAGCACAGACCGTGCCAGCAGCAGTGGCGTATCCCCCCCTGCAAGCCCTTGATTTGTAAACAGATATGGTTTCAGCTACGGCTCTGGCTTGCTGGTTGTGTAGAAATCTGCACAAGGCCGCCTTGGGGCGTGCGGACTTCTACACACGCCGCAATTGCCGTGTCATTTAATTTTTGCGGGCCACGCGCGTGGACGATGCTTCGGGTAGATTTGGAGTGATACTGCGCGCATTTGCCGACGATATGCATGGCCCCCCACCACTGAAACGCCCCTTGCTGCCGCGCTGGCTCCGCCCAGTACTGGCCTGGCTGGGCCTGAGCATGGTGGTTGCGGTCAGCATGGTCGTGGCGTATGCGTGGAGCGAGCGCAAAGGGTTTGAACAGCTCGATGACGTCGCGCACCGCCAGCTGGATCTCTACGCCTCCACGCTGGAAAGCGAGCTGGGCAAGCATGCCTACCTTCCCAGTCTGATCGAGATGGACCCGGACATCGAGGCATTGTTCAAGAGCCCCGATAGCCAGATGGCCCGTGCCAGCGCCGGGCGCAAACTCGCCAACTTCAAGGTCAGGGCCAGTGCCATCACCACTTTTGCGCTGGACCCTGCCGGGACGCTGCTGGCGTCCAGCGAAGGCTACCGTTCGCTCGCAGGCGAAGCAGGCCCCGTGGCATTGCCATCGCTGCTGTCGCGAAAACTGCAGGCGCAGCGGTCTCAGGTCTTTGTTGCCAACGCAGACAGTGGTGCGTCCGAATACTATTTCGCACAGCCCGTGCGGCGTGACGCACTGGTCGTGGGGATCGTGGGTGTCAAGCTGAGTCTGGACCCGCTGGAGGCCACCTGGATGGACTTGGGGATTCGCTCTGAAAGCGAGAAGCTGTTGGTCATCGACGAAGAAGGTGTCATCATCATGTCGTCGGTGCGCCAATGGAAGTACAAGTCCGTTGGTATCGACGGGGAGGAGCCGGTGGCCTTGCTGCGCTACGCGGAACAGTACCCCCGCCAAGCCATCCGCCCGCTGAACATGGTTGTCGAAAAGCCGGGGGTCAGGGGTGCGCGCCAGGTTCGCATTTGGGAGCCGGATGGCCAGTTCTCCGTGCATATGGCACAGGAACGTGACATTCCCTTGTTGGGCTGGCGCGTCATGATTTTGTCGGATCCCCACAGCGTATGGCGCAACGCACGCTACGCCGCGTGGGGTGGCGGCGCGTTCGCCGCCTTCCTGGGCGTGTTGGCCCTCTATCTTTGGCAGCGCCGCCGGGCACTGCGCCAGATTTCAGGGGCGCGCAACGCGCTGCAAGAGGCGAACGCCCAATTGGAAGGCCGGGTTGCCCAACGCACCGGTGAGTTGCGACAGGCCAATGCGGAACTGGTCAACGAGATGCAGGAGCGCCAATTGGCGCAGGACGAACTGGTGCAGGCCGGTAAACTGGCCGCGCTGGGACAGATGTCGGCCGGCATTTCCCATGAGATCAACCAGCCCCTGACCGCTTTGCGCGCCCTGGCCAAAAACACCGCAATGTTGCTGGCCGCAGGCCGCATGTCCGATGTGGATGAAAATCTCAAAGCCATCAGTGAGGTCGCCGAGCGCATGGGCAGCATCACGGCGCAATTGAAATCGTTTGCCCGCAAGTCACACGGCGTGCACCAACCCGTATCCCTGGTCGCCGCAGTTCAGTACATGCAGCGTCTGCTGGAGCACCGTTTCCGTGCCGAGCAGGTTCGCGTGGATGTGAACATTGCTGGGCAGCCACTGGTGTGTTGCGACCTGAATCGCCTGGAGCAGGTGCTGGTGAATTTGGCGACCAATGCGCTGGACGCCATGCAGGACCAGCCGGTCAAGGTGCTTACCATCAGTACCTTGCCCGCCGATGGCCAGCGTATGCGGGTTCGGGTGGAAGACACAGGGGCAGGTTTGCCGGACGACATGCTGGCGCGCCTTTTCGAGCCGTTCTTCACGACCAAGGCCAGCGGCGAAGGACTGGGCTTGGGTCTGGTGATTTCGTCGCACATCGTGCGGGAGTTTGGCGGCACGCTGCGCGCCCACAAGGGCCTGCAGGGGCTCGCGTTTGAGTTTGATCTGGAGCTGGCGCAAGGGGAAAAGCATGTTTGAGGGATTCAAGGTGGTGTTTGTGGAAGACGATGCCACGGTACGGCGCAGCCTGACACAAACACTGGAGCTGACGGGCATTGAAGTGGTGCCCTGCGACTCGGCCGAAGCCGCGCTGCCGCACCTGTGGTCCGGCCTGCAAGGCATCGTCATCAGCGATGTCCAATTGCCTGGCATGACCGGCGTGCAGTTGTTGGAACACATGGGCACGGTCAATCCGGCAATTCCTGTCGTGCTGATCACCGCGCATGGCGATGTGGCCATGGCCGTGCAGGCCATGCGCGCAGGTGCCTATGACTTTATTGAAAAACCGTTTTCCCCGGAACGCTTCATAGAGACCGCACAGCGCGCGCTGGAAAAGCGTGTGCTGAGCATGGCGGTGGAAGACCTGCGCGCCCAACTCCAGCAAAAAATCGGGATTGAAGTCGCCTTGCTGGGCAACTCCGCAGCCATGGTCCGGGTCCGGGAGCAAGTTCTCAAGCTGGCCGGCACGTCTGCCGACGTCATGATCGTGGGTGAAACCGGAACCGGCAAGGAGCTGGTTGCGCGCTGCTTGCACGACCACAGCAAACGCCGGGATCGGCATTTTGTCGCGCTCAACTGCGGTGGCTTGCCCGAGACGCTGTTTGAAAGCGAGCTGTTCGGTCACGAGGCCGGGGCCTTTACCACCGCCAGCAAACGGCGCGTAGGGAAGATCGAGCACGCCAACGGCGGGACTTTGCTGCTGGACGAAATTGAAAGCATGCCGCTGTTGTTTCAGGTCAAGCTGTTGCGCGTATTGCAGGAGCGCAAGGTCGAGCGGCTGGGCTCCAATGAAGAGGTCAAGGTCGATATTCGCGTGGTGGCGGCCACCAAAAGCGATCTGCTGGCACTGAGCCGTGAGCAGAAGTTTCGCAGCGACCTGTATTACCGGCTCAACGTGGCGGTGGTGCACCTGCCACCCTTGCGTGAGCGCAAGGAAGACCTGCCGCTGTTGTTTGAACATTTCGTGGCGCAGGCAGCCCAACGCTATGGCTGTGAAGTTCCCACGCTGACGGGCCCGCGCATGCAGGACCTGATGGCCCACGATTGGCCTGGCAATGTGCGCGAGGTCCGCAATGTGGCTGACCGGTTTGTGCTGGAGTTGCCGCAGGCGGGAGAGGGTGCGGAGTCAGTATCCGGCGAGGCGACGTCGCCCACGCTGGTGCAACAAATGGACGTGGTTGAAAAAGTGCTGATCGAGCAGGCCCTCAAGGAACACAAAGGCCGCCCCGTTGCGGTGGCGGAGGCTCTGGGCATCGCCAAGAAGACGCTGTACGACAAACTGCACCGGCATGGGCTGTCCATGGACAGTTACCGGTGAGTCTTGCTCTTTTATACCCGAAGGTGTCGAGCAGCAGAGCTGGGGTGAGCGCCAAAGTGAGGTAAAGGGGGAGCCCGAACGGCGGAGGACACGAACGGCGGTGCTTACCCCAGTTCTACTGCGGGCGCATAGCGAAACCGCGTCACTCATAGTGCCTGGGGTCGCCACTGTCGGTGGGCGCGGCAATCGCTTTCTTCAAAGCCGCGCTCATCGGAAGCTGCAGGTTGATGCCTTTGGGGGGGACTGGCGACTGAAACCACTTGTTGTAAATGGTGTGGATCTCACCGCTGCGAAAGATACCCACCAGTACGTCGTCCACCAGTTGCTTGAACGCGGCATCGCCTTTGGTTAGCGCGATGCCATAGGGTTCAATGGACAGGCTGTCCGCAGAAATGCTGAATTCGGCCGGGTTCTTGGCACTGGCCACCAGGCTGCGCAGCAATACGTCGTCCATCAGGTACGCGACTGCACGGTCGGTCTGCACCATCTGGAACGACTCGGCATCGTCCAGTCCCGCCAGAATTTTCATGTCGAGTTTCTGAGCCAGGTTCAGTTCATGCAGGTTGCGGATGCTGGTGGTCCCCACGGTGGACGCCACCGGTTCGCCTTGCAGGTCACTCAGCGTCTGGATGTTCGAGGATTTCTTGGCCAGCAAGCGGCTGACCGCAACAAAGGTGGTCACGGAAAAGGCCTCGCTTTTTTGCCGTTCCAGCGTATTGGTGGTGATGCCGCATTCCAGGTCCACGGTGCCATTGACAACCAGCGGAATGCGCGTGGCCGACGTCACCGGAAAGAGTTTGACCTGCAGATTGCGCAGTTTCAGTTTTGCCTTGACGGCATCCACAATCCGGTAGCACAGGTCCATCGAGTAACCAATGGGGTTGAGCTTTTCGTCCAGATAGGAAAACGGGACCGAGCTCACCCGGTAGCCCAGGGTGATCATGCCGGTCTGTTCGACTTTGCTCAGGGTCGGAGAGCCTTGTCCCCAGGCGCTGGGAGCCAGCATGATCGCAACGCACGGCAACGCCACGGTCCAGCGAAGAAGTGTGATGGCTTTGCGTTTCATCCTTTCATGCTAGCACGCACCAGCAGCCATCCCCCACTCACCAGGTGTCGGAGCGCACCTGGGATTCCCACCCCTTCTCCGTCGCTGCGTAAACGCCAATGACGCCATAACGCTGCTCACCGCGCGCGTCCCACTTCATGGAGCCGGTCACCGGCGCGTAGCCATCGATCTTCCGCAGGGCCTGCACGATGTCAGCGGGTTTGGCCGACTCGGTGCGCCGGATGGCGGCTGCCAGCACGTACATGGCATCGTAGGTGTAGTGGCCTGCATAAGCGGGTGCGATTTTGTACTTTGCGCGGTACTTCTCCAGAAACGCCCCGCCGGCGGCAAACTCCTTGGCCTCCAGGATGGGGGATGTCGCATACAAGCCCTTGCCCAAGCCCACACCCTTGAGCATGTCCGTGGTCTTGATGGTGTCGCCGCCCAGCAAATAGACGTCGGTGTAGCTGATCTTCGCCAGCGCCTGCAGCAGGGCCACGGTCTGAAAGTCATTCAGGGTTGTCACGATGGCCTCGACACCGCCGGCCTTGAGCTTGCCTGCCAGTTCATCAAAGGCGCGGGTCTTGTCGTCCAACGAGGCGTGGATGACGATTTCTTTCTTGGCACCAGTCAATTCCTGGATCGCCCCAGCCGCGAGATCCTTGCCGTAGGGCGTGCCATCGTCAATCACGGCAAATTTTGTCGAACGAAACTTGGTCACGGAATAGCTGCCGATGGCCTTGGCCTGCAGCGTGTCATTGGCCACCAGCCGGAACGTGGTGGACAGTCCCAGACTGGTGTACTTCGGGTTGGTGGAAATCGCCATCTGTGCGATGTTGTGCTCGGCATAAATGGGTGCCGCAGCAATGCTCACGCCGGAATTCAGATGCCCGATCACCGCCACCACGCCAGCGTCCACCAACTGGCGCGCCACTTCGCGCCCTGTGTCGGCGTTGGCTCTGTCATCGACCGCGATCACTTCGAATTTGACCGACTTGCCCTTGACCCGCACACCTTCCTTATTGAGCTCTTCAACCGCCAGGTTGACACCGTTGAGCAGGTCTTGCCCCAGTGCCGCCAGACCGCCCGTGAGCGGTTGTGCGACGCCGATCTTGATCGTGGATGGCGCGCTGTCGCAACCCTGTAGCAAGGCGCCCGAGGAAGCAAGCCCCAGTGCCAGCAAGCTGATGGCACCGCGGCGGGAATGGTGAGTTGACATGGTGACGTGTTCCGAAAAAAAGTAAGCCCCACTGTAGGGCCTCACCATTCGCAGCACGCACCGGGTTACACCCTAGCGGGTGCAACATTGCGCAAGCATTAGTGATGCTAATGCACAGCCATCAGCCGTGCGCGAGCCTGCGCATATTCCCGCTTGAGCTGGGCCACGAATTCGGCCGCGCCCTGCACCTTGTTGATGACGCCAATACCCTGGCCACAGCCCCAGATCTCCTTCCAGGCCTTGGCCGCGCCAGCGCTGCCGAAGTTCATCTTGCTGGGGTCGCTGATGGGCAGGTTCTCGGGGTCCAGACCGGCCGCGCGAATGCTAGGCGCCAGGTAGTTGCCGTGTACGCCAGTAAACAAGTTGCTGTAGACGATGTCGTCCGAGGTTCCCTGCACAATGGCTTGCTTGTAAGCGTCCGCGGCGCGCGCTTCCTCGGTGGCAATGAAGGCCGAGCCGATGTAGGCAAAGTCTGCGCCCAGGGCCTGGGCTGCCAGTACCGCATCCCCCGTGGAGATGGAACCGGACAAAGCCAAGGGGCCGTCAAACCACTGGCGGATTTCCTGCACCAACGCAAACGGGCTCTTGACACCGGCGTGGCCACCCGCACCCGCTGCAACGGCGATCAGGCCGTCGGCGCCCTTCTCGATGGCCTTGCGGGCGTGCTTGTTGTTGATGACGTCATGCAGCACCACACCACCGTAGCTGTGGGCCGCAGCGTTGATGTCTTCACGTGCCCCCAGGGACGTGATGATGATGGGCACCTTGTACTTCACGCACATCGCCATGTCGTGCTCCAAGCGGTCATTGCTCTTGTGCACGATCTGGTTGATCGCAAAAGGAGCGGCAGGCGCATCGGGATGGGCCGCGTTATAGGCAGCCAAGCCCTCGGTGATCTCGATCAGCCACTCTTCCAGCTGCTCGGCCGGGCGCGCATTGAGCGCGGGCATGGAACCCACCACGCCAGCAATGCATTGGGCGATGACCAGCTTGGGATTGCTGATGATGAACAGCGGCGAGCCGATCACCGGGAACGGCACATGCGCCAGAGCGCCAGGGAGTTTGGACATGCTCAGAATGCCTCCAGCGCCAAGGCCGTGACGCACTCCGCGCCATCGACAATGCTGTCGCGCATGCCGCCGGCCTTGACCAGCAGATGGTCGGCATAGAAGCGCGCCGTGGTGATCTTGGCTTGCATGAAGGCCACGTCGGTGCCGGCAGCGATCTGCTCCTGTGCCACCAGCAGGGCTCGCGCCATCTGCCAACCAGCCATGACGTTGCCCGCCAGCATCAGGTAGGGCACGCTGCCAGCGAACACGGCATTCGGGCTGGCCTTGGTGTTGCCGGCGACGAAGTTCACCACATCAACAAAGGCTTCGCGGGCGGTCTTCAGACGCTTGGCAACCGCCAGCGCATCGGGCGTGCCACTCTTGATCAACTCGGCCTCGGTCCCTTCAATTTGCACTGCCAGCAGCTTGCCGGTCTGGCCACCGTCGCGCGCCGTCTTGCGGCCCACCAGGTCATTGGCCTGGATGGCAGTGGTGCCTTCGTAGATCGTCAAAATCTTGGCGTCGCGATAGTACTGGGCCACTCCGGTTTCCTCGATGAAGCCCATGCCGCCGTGCACCTGCACGGCCAGCGACGTGACCTCCAGGCTCATCTCGGTGCTGTAGCCCTTGACCAAAGGAACCATGAATTCGTAGAAGGTCTGGTTGACCTTGCGGATATCGGCGTCCGGGTGGTGGTGCGCCGCGTCGTAGGCCGATGCGGCCACGCTGGCCATGGCACGGCAGCCTTCCACATAGGCGCGCATGGTCATCAGCATGCGGCGCACATCGGGGTGGTGGATGATGGATGCGCCAGCCGCCACCGAACCATCGACCGGGCGGCTTTGCACACGCTCGCGTGAGAAGCGCACGGCCGTCTGGTAGGCCTGCTCGGCAATCGCAATGCCCTGCACGCCCACACCATAGCGGGCGGCGTTCATCATGATGAACATGTACTCCAGGCCGCGGTTTTCCTGACCGACCAGGTAGCCCACAGCACCGCCATGGTCTCCAAATTGCAGCACCGCGGTGGGGCTGGCCTTGATGCCCATCTTGTGTTCAATGGAGACGCAGTGCACATCGTTGCGCGCTCCCAGCGAGCCATCCTTGTTGACCATGAATTTCGGGACAACGAACAGGCTGATGCCCTTGACGCCTTCGGGCGCACCCTGCACGCGGGCCAGCACCAGATGGATGATGTTCTCGGCCATGTCGTGCTCACCCCAGGTGATGAAGATCTTGGTGCCGAAAATTTTGAACGTGCC
Organism: Rhodoferax sp.; assembly: GCA_030645355.1. Taxonomy (GTDB): domain Bacteria; phylum Pseudomonadota; class Gammaproteobacteria; order Burkholderiales; family Burkholderiaceae_C; genus Allorhodoferax. Next base: position 35,003 of record JAUSNJ010000011.1, read on the forward strand.
ATCGGGCTGCGGTTCGGCGCGGGTGCGCACCGCGGCCAGGTCGCTGCCGGCCTGGGGTTCGGTCAGGTTCATGGTGCCGGTCCACTTGCCGGCCACCAGGTTTTCCAGGTAAGTGGCCTTGAGCTCGTCGGAGCCAGCGGTCAGCAGGGCTTCGATGGCACCATCGCTGAGCAGCGGGCACAGGGCGAAGCTCATGTTGGCGCTGTTAACCATTTCGCCGCAGACTGCTCCAATCGTTTTGGGCAGACCCTGGCCGCCGAAGTCCACCGGGTGCTGCAGACCCTGCCAGCCACCTTCGGTGAATTGTTTGAAGGCTTCCTTGAAGCCGGGGGTGGCGGTCACCACGCCGTCTTTCCAGCTTGAGGGGTTTTTGTCGCCCTCCCAGTTCAGCGGCGCGAGCACGCCTTCGGCCAGCTTGGCGGCCTCTTCGAGCACGGCCTGCGCCGTATCCAGGCCCGCGTCCTCGAAACCGGGAATCTGTGCAATCTGGTCAATCTTGGCCAGGTGCTGGATGTTGAACAGCATGTCTTTGACGGGGGCGACGTAACTCATGGGACACCTTCGGAATGGGCGAAAAAAGAAATTAAAACAAACAAACGAAAAAAAAGGGCATCGCAAGCGATGCCCTGGTCTGGTCAGACCTTACAGAGCCGCCACTAACTCTGGCACGGCCACAAACAGGTCAGCCTCCAGGCCATAGTCAGCCACGCTGAAGATCGGGGCTTCAGGGTCCTTGTTGATCGCCACGATAACCTTGCTGTCCTTCATGCCGGCCAAGTGCTGGATGGCGCCGCTGATGCCAGCCGCAATGTACAGCTGGGGCGCGACGATCTTGCCGGTCTGGCCAACCTGCCAGTCGTTGGGCGCATAGCCTGCGTCCACCGCCGCGCGCGATGCGCCCAGTGCGGCGCCCAGCTTGTCGGCCAGCGGGGTCATGACATCCATGAACTTCTCGCTCGAGCCCAGAGCCCGGCCACCGGAGACGATGATCTTGGCGGCGGTCAGTTCGGGGCGGTCGTTCTTGGCGATTTCAGACCCGACAAAAGTAGCCTGTGCGCTGGCGCCCACAGAAGTCAGCACCTCGACTGCGGCGCTACCACCGGTGGCGGCTGCGGGGTCGAAACCGGTGGTGCGCACGGTCAGCACCTTGGTGGCGTCCTGGCTTTGCACGGTGGCGATGGCGTTGCCAGCGTAGATCGGGCGCTCAAAGGTGTCGGCGCTGTCGACCTTGGTGATGTCAGAGATCTGACCGACATCCAGCTTGGCGGCCACGCGGGGTGCCACGTTCTTGCCCGATGCGGTGGCAGCAAACAGGATGTGGCTGTAGCTGGCGGCCACGGCAACGACCTGGGCGGCCACGTTTTCGGCCAGACCGTGGGCGAAGCCATCTGCGTCCGCATGCAGCACTTTGGCAACGCCAGCGATTTGCGCGGCAGCTGCAGCGGCAGCACCGGCATTGCTGCCAGCGACCAATACATGCACATCGCCACCGCATTTGAGTGCGGCGGTGATGGTGTTGAGGGTTGCACCCTTGATGGATGCGTTGTCGTGTTCGGCGATGACGAGTACGGTCATGATCAGATTACCTTCGCTTCAGTTTTCAGTTTTGCAACGAGAGTGGCTACATCGGGCACCTTGATACCGGCGCTGCGCTTGGGTGGCTCGACCACTTTGAGGGTCTTGATGCGGGGGGTCACGTCAACACCCAGGGCTTCGGGTGTGAAGGTTTCCAGCGGCTTCTTCTTGGCCTTCATGATGTTGGGCAAGGTCACATAACGGGGCTCATTCAAGCGCAGGTCGGTGGTGATCACCGCAGGCAGCGTCAGCGACACAGTTTCCGATCCGCCATCCACTTCGCGGGTGATGTTGGCCTTGCCGTCCACGATTTCGACCTTGCTGGCGAATGTGCCCTGGGGCAAATCGGCCAGTGCGGCCAGCATCTGGCCCGTCTGGTTGCAGTCGTCGTCGATGGCCTGCTTGCCCAGAATGATCAAGCCGGGTTGTTCCTTGTCGATCAGCGCCTTGAGCAGCTTGGCCACGGCCAGGGGCTGCAACTCGACCGCGGTTTCGACCAGGATGGCACGGTCGGCGCCGATAGCCATGGCGGTGCGCAGGGTTTCCTGGCACTGGGTCACGCCACAGGAGACGGCGATGACTTCGGTCACCACGCCCTTTTCCTTCAGACGCACGGCCTCTTCGATGGCAATTTCGTCAAAGGGGTTCATGCTCATCTTGACGTTGGCGATGTCCACGCCGGTGCCGTCGGACTTGACCCGAACCTTCACGTTGTAATCGACTACGCGTTTCACGCTTACCAGGACTTTCATTGCTGCCGCTCCAGATGGTTACAAATTGGTTTGTCTACTTGACGTGCACGTCAACTCTCGGATTCTAGTCCGCGTCACCCCTGCCAATGGTCGCCAGGATGACGTTCCAGCACAAAATCAAAAATAGAACGATCGTGCTTTTTTGAATTATAACCCCACAACGACGGCCCGCAAGCACAATCTGTCGCTGCCGGCTCAACGGCTGTGGATGACGCGTTGCGGGAAGGGAATCTCGATCTGGTGGGCGCGCAACGTGGCCAGGATGGCACGGTTCACATCCGAGCGCAGGTTCATCTGCCCACCTTCCACATCACGCACCCAGTAGCCGACAGTAAATTCAAGGCCATCGGCCCCAAAGGCTGTCAGGAAGACCGCTGGCGGGGGCTCGCGCAACACCCGGTCCTGGGCCAGCGCCGCCTGCATCAGCAGACTGGTGACCTGGTCCACATCACTGTCATAGGCCACCGACACCACCGTGGTCTGGTGCAGATGGCTGTCCGCCAGCGACAAGTTTTCCACCCGGTTGGTGATCAGCATCTCGTTGGGGACGATGGATTCGCGCCCGGCCTGCGAACGCACGACGGTGTAGCGGGCGTTGATCTGGGTGATGATGCCCTCGAAGTTGTCGACCCGCACGCTGTCGCCAATGCGCATGCTGCGCTCGGCCAGTATGACAAAACCACTGATGTAATTGGCCGCCAGCTTTTGCAGACCAAAGCCAATGCCCACGCCCACGGCGCCGCCCAGGACCGAGAGCGCCGTCAGGTCAATTCCCACCGCCGACAGGGCCAGCATCAGGCCGACGAACATCAGCATTGCCCGCGTCGCATTGCTGACCGCTTTGCGCAAAGACAACTCGCCACCGGTGGCCGAGCGCAGCAGCCGGGTCTCGATAGCCGACGATATCCACAGTGTGAGGATGAGGACAGCACCCGCCGTCAACAGGCCCTCGATGACGTTGCGCACGGATAGCGTGGCCCCGCCAACCTTCCACGTGATCAGGTCCAGTTCATTGAGCACCACCGGCAGCAGCCCGCTGACCCACAACACCATGGCCAGCCACGCAATCCAGGAAATAGTGTGCTCCAGCGAGCGCGCCCAGCGGGCCTCTTCAAAGGCCGCGCGCAGGACCTTGACACCGACCCGGATGACGACCAGCGCCACCAGGACCGGTATCGCCACCTTGAACACGGCGACCCGCACATAAGTACCAAGAACCCCCAATGCGACCGAGCCCAGACACAGCAGCACCAGCGGAAACAGCACGCCATCCACCCCCCGCTTGCCAAACCAGATGGAACGCCCGTCATAGGCGCCCAGGGTCCGGCGCAACAGTGTGACCAGCCCCCAGGCCAGCACCACGCACGCGGCCAGCACCATCAGCTCAATCAGAACCGTGGGCTGTGTGAAGGCGGTCAGCCAGCCGTCCAGATCGTCAATGGGCGGTGGCGCGGGTATGCGTGAAGAACTGGCCATCAGAGTTCTGCCAGCACGCGGATGTGGGCCTCCACGCTCAGCGCCAGCGCATCCAGGTTGTAGCCGCCTTCCAGACACGACACGATGCGTCCCTGCGCGTGGCGTAGCGCGACGTCCTTGATGCGCCGGGTGATCCAGGCGTAATCCGCCTCGACCAGACCCATCTGCCCCATGTCGTCGGCGCGGTGGGCGTCAAAGCCGGCGCTGATGAAAACCATCTCGGGCCGGTAGGCCTCCAGGCGTGGCAGCCAGTGCGACTCGATCAGCTCGCGCACCTGGGGGCCTTTTGTGTACGCGGGCACTGGCAGATTGACCAGGTTGCTGGCATTGGAGCGCGAGCCACCCTCGGGGTAAAAAGGGTGCTGGAAAAAACTGACCATCAGAATGCGCTGGTCCCCGGCGATGATGTTTTCGGTGCCGTTGCCGTGGTGCACATCAAAGTCCACAATCGCCACCCGCTTGAGGCCATGGCGTTCCAGCGCATAGCGCGCCGCAATGGCCACATTGTTCAGAAAGCAGAAACCCATGGCCTTGTCGCGGCAAGCATGGTGGCCGGGTGGCCGGACCGAGCAGAACGCGTTCTCCAGCTCGCCGGCCATTACGGCATCGGTAGCCGCTATGGCCGCGCCCGCGGCGCGCAGGGCTGCATCCCAGGTGTGCACATTGAGCGAGGTATCGGGATCGATCTGGACATGCGTCGGTCCACCCGCTTCAATCTCTTCGCGCAGCCCATCGGTCAGGCCCCGCAAGGCCGCCACATGCATGCGGCCATGGGCCAGTTCGATGTCGGTAACGGAAGCCTGCGGCGCCTCGCGCCATTCCAGTGCATCGCTGACGCCGCAAATCAACAATCGGTCATCAATGGCAGACAGGCGCTGCGGGCATTCGGGGTGCCCCTCGCCCATTTCGTGTTTCCAGCAATCGGGGTGGGTAAAGTAACCGGTCTTGTTCACCAAAGCACTCGCATCTCAAAAATTTCGGGTAACGTCCTGACATGGACGCTCAACATAAACTCAAATCCTTGCTCGATCAGCTTAACACGGTGATTGTGGGCAAGCCGGCACAGATACAGGATTGCGTCGCCTGCCTGCTCGCCGGCGGCCACTTGCTGATTGACGATGTGCCCGGTGTCGGCAAGACCACGCTGGCCCATGCCCTGGCCCGCACCTTTGGCCTGCAGTTCTCACGGGTGCAGTTCACCTCGGACCTGATGCCCAGCGACCTGTCCGGCGTCTCCATCTACGAGCGCGGCAAGGAGGCCTTTGTGTTCCACCCCGGCCCCATCTTTGCCCAGGTGCTGCTGGCCGACGAGATCAACCGCGCCAGCCCCAAGACGCAGAGCGCCCTGCTCGAAGCCATGGAAGAAAAGCAGGTCACCATCGAGGGCGAGACCCGAGCACTGCCGCAACCCTTCTTTGTCATCGCCACGCAAAACCCGCTGGACCAGCTGGGCACCTATGCGCTGCCCGAGTCGCAGATGGACCGCTTTCTGATGCGCATCTCACTGGGCTACCCGGACCGCATGGCCGAGCGCGAACTGTTGATGGGCCACGACCGCCGCGACATCGTGGAACGCCTGCCCAGCCTCTTGTCGCAAACCGAGCTGCAGCAACTGCAACAACAGGTGCTGGCCGTGCATGCGGCCGCTCCGCTCTTGGACTATGTGCAGGACCTGATCGCCGCTACCCGGTCCGGCCAGTGGTTCCTGCAAGGCCTGTCGCCGCGTGCCGGCATTGCCGTAGTGCGGGCCGCCAAGGCCCAGGCCTTGCTCAGCGGGCGTGACTATGTGGCGCCTGACGACGTGCAGGCCACTCTCCCACAAACCATTGCGCACCGCCTGATCCCGGTGGGCGACTCCGCTCGCGGCGCGGTGGAACAGGTGCGCGCCATGCTGGCCGCCGTACCGTTGCCCTAACACCGGCCATGTTGACTGCCTTGCCCCATCCGGTCTGGCATCCGCTACAGCACTTTCGTGCCCGCATGAACCAATGGTTCGTCAACCGCATTGCCCCACGCGACACCGTAACCCTGACCCAGCGCAATGTCTACATCCTGCCCACCGCGCCCGGCTTCATGCTGGGCGCCACCTTGCTGGTGCTGCTGGTGGCGTCCATCAACTACCAGCTCAACCTGGGCTATGTGCTGACCTTTCTGCTGACCGGCAGCGCCGTCGTCGGCATGCAGGTGTGCCACGGCACGCTGCGCGGAATTACTATGCATTTGATAGCACCAGATGACCATTTCGCGGGGGCTAACGTCACAATTGGCATCAACCTTCTGAGCGACCGGCGCTCGGTGCGTTATGGCATCGGCCTGGCCGTGCTGGGCACCCAGCACTGGAGCTGGACCGACGTGCCCGCCCAGGGCAGTGCCAAGGTGCAGGTGGCATTTCAGCCCCAGCGCCGGGGCCTGCACCGGGTGCCCGCACTGACGGCAGAGACGCGCTTTCCGCTGGGGACGTTTCGGGTCTGGACCGTGTGGCGGCCCGCAGCCCAGGTGCTGGTCTATCCGGCGCCCGAACAGCATCCGCCACCGCTGCCACCGGGCGAGCCCCGAGCCGGCGGCCAGGCCACCGTGCAGCGCCAGAGCACCGGCGAGTTTGACGGCATACGCCCCTACCGCCGGGGCGACCCGCTGAAGCTGGTGGTCTGGAAGAAGACAGCCAAAACCGACGAACTAGTCAGCCGCGACGCCCAACAGGTGCAGCGCTTCGAGTTGTGGCTGGACCTGGCCCACACCGGTCTGTCTGCCACGGCAGGCACCAGTGGCGGCCCGGCACTGGAACAAGCCCTGTCGCGGCTGTGTGCCTGGGTCCTGCTGGCCGACAAGCAGGGCCTGCACTACGGGCTGCGCCTGGCCGGACAGGAGATCGCCCCCGACAGCGGTGAAGCCCACAAGAAGAACTGTCTGCAGGCGCTGGCGTTGGCCCATGTTTAACGCCCTCAAGACCCTTCCCCGCGAAGCGCGTGACACGCTGTTTTTGCTCACCGTCATCGCCTGGATCATTGCGCCCCAGGTCAACAACCTGCCCCTGTGGTGCAGCGCCATGGCGGCCTGCATTCTGCTGTGGCGGGCCTATCTGGCCGTGCGCAGCTTTGCCCTGCCCTCGCGCTGGTGGTTGACGGGTTTGCTGGTGCTGGCCACCGGCGCCACCTACTTCACCCACCGCACGCTGGCCGGACACGAAGCCGGCACCACCTACATCGTCGTGTTGCTGTCGCTGAAGACGCTGGAAATGCGTACCCAACGCGACGCCTTCGTGATCTTCTTCCTGGGGTTTTTCACGCTGCTCAGCAACTTCTTCGTGTCGCAAAGCCTGCCCATTGCCCTGGCCATGCTGCTGGGCCTGCTGGGCCTGCTGACGGCCCTGGTCAACAGCCACATGCCGGTGGGCCGCCCGCCGCTGCTGCAGGCGGCCAAAACGGCCGGATGGATGGCCCTCTTGGGCGCGCCCATCATGGCGGTACTGTTTGTACTGTTTCCGCGCATCGCTCCGCTGTGGGGCGTTCCGGGCGACACGCCGGGCGCACGCAGCGGGCTGTCGGCCAGCATGCAGGTGGGCACCATTGCCAGCCTGGCCCTGGACGAAAGCGTGGCCCTGCGGGTGCGCTTCAACGGCGCGCCACCGCCTTCCAGCGACATCTACTTCCGCGGCCCGGTGCTGACCACCTTTGATGGACGTGAGTGGCGCCCGCTGCGCTCAGCCGTGTTGCCAAGCCAGCAACTCAGCGCGGAGCTGGAGGTGCAAGGCCCCACCGTGTCGTACCAGGTGACGCTGGAGCCCAACAACCGGCCCTGGATCATGGTGCTGGATGCCACCGCCAGCCGGCCCGAGCTGAGCGGCTACCGTGCCACCATGACGCCGGACCTGCAGTGGATCGCCGACCACCCCATCACCGAGCTGGTGCGCTACTCCGCCAAGAGCAACACCGCGTTTCGCCATGGTCCACAGGGCATGGTCGCCGGGCTGCAAGACTATCTGAACCTGCCGGCCAACTACAACCCCCGCACGCTGCAGTTGGCGCGCGAATTGCGCCGTGACCCGCGCTACGCCGGGGCCTCTACCGAGACCCTGGTCGAGGCCGTCATGCAGCGTCTGCGCACCGGCGGCTACACCTACACGCTGGAGCCTGGCGTGTATGGCACACACACCGCGGACGAATTCTGGTTTGACCGCAAGACCGGGTTTTGTGAACACATTGCGTCGAGCTTCGTGCTGCTGATGCGGGCCATGAATATTCCCGCACGCGTCGTCACCGGCTACCAGGGCGGGCAGATGAATACCGTCGACGGCTTCTGGACCGTGCGGCAAAGTGATGCCCACGCCTGGGCCGAGGTCTGGATGGCGGGCACCGGCTGGGTGCGGGTGGACCCAACGTCGGCCGTTGCGCCGTTACGCATCGGCAGCCTGGTGCGGCTGGAGGCACCGCGCAACGTGATCGCCCAGGCGCTCTCGCGTGTGAACCCGCAATTTGCGGTGCAACTGCGTGCCCTGTGGGAGGCCGCCAACAACAGCTGGAACCAGTGGGTGCTGAACTATTCGCAGAGCAAGCAACTCGACCTGCTGCGCAACCTGGGGTTCGAATCGCCAAGCTGGGAAGACCTGACCTACCTGCTGATCGCACTGGTGGTGGCCGCCAGCCTGGTCGGAGCCGCCTGGACGCTGTGGGAGCGCCACCGCCAGGACCCATGGCTGCGTCTGCTGCACGGTGCCACGGCCCGCCTGCGGCGCGCCGGACTGGCGTTGCCCGATAGCGCGCCGCCGCGCCAGATTGCGACGCTGCTGCAAGACCGTACCGACAACGACGGCCCCGACCTCAGCGCTATCGGCCACTGGCTGCTGCGCATGGAAGCCTGGCGCTACGCACCGCACAGCCACGCCCAGCAACTGGCTACACTGCAACGCGAATTCCGATCCCTGCCCTGGCCACAACGTATTCCGTGAATCCTTCCCCCATCCTGATCCGCGCCACCCAGGCGATAGCTATTATTTTGATAGCTGCATATTCAATACCGACGAGGGCTAGCGCCAAGAATGACCAACAGGTCTTGGCGAAGGCGCAGGCCAAGAGCCATGTCGGCGCCAAGAAGCGCGCCAAGCATACGGCCCACGCCAAGCGCAAGGTCGAGGTCAACGGCCCCCTCTACGCCACGCGAGCCGAGGTGATGCAGGAAGCCGACGCCATGGCCCTGCGCCTGGGTCTGGAGCCACGCTGGGTTCGCCATGCGATCGGCCAGTCGCACTACATGCCGGGCATTGCGCGCGCCATTGCGCCGCCGCCCGTGGGCACGGCCAAGAACTGGGCGGTCTACCGCAGCCGCTTCATCGACCCGGTGCGCATCCGCGCCGGCGTCAAGTTCTGGCAGGACAACCGCGAGGCGCTGGAGCGGGCCGAGCGAGAGACCGGTGTGCCGGCCGCCATCATCGTCGGCATCGTTGGCGTGGAGACCATCTACGGCCAGCAGGTGGGCACCTACCGCGTGATGGACGCCCTGACCACGCTGGCGTTTGATTTCCCGGCCCAGCACCCGCGCGCCCGGGAGCGTGCAGCATTTTTCCTGTCGGAGCTGGAAGCCTTTTTGACCCTGACCCAGCGCACGGGCACCGACCCGCTGGCGCTGCGCGGCAGCTACGCCGGTGCCATGGGCCTGCCGCAGTTCATGCCATCGAGCTGGAGCAAATACGCGGTCGACTTTGACGGCGACGGCCGCGTGGACCTGTTCCACAGCGCCGCCGACGTGATTGGCTCGGTCGCCAACTACTTCAAGGCTTTTCAGTGGCGGGTCGGCATGCCCACCCACTATCCCGTGCGACTGACTGCCGAAGGCCAGCAGAAGGCCGAACTTCTGGCGCCCGACATCTTGCCCACGTTCAGCGCCGCCACCCTGGGGACCCTGGGCGCTGAACTGTATGGATTGGCCCTGCAACACGACGGCCCGCTGGCGTTGGTGGAGCTGCAAAATGGCGACGCACCGCCGCTGTACCTGGCCGGCACCGAAAACTTCTATGCCATCACCCGCTACAACTGGAGCAGCTACTACGCGCTGGCTGTCATTGAATTGGGCCAGGAAGTGGCCGCCGCCATGTCAAAATAAGCCATGATCGAACCCACGTTCTCCTCTGAAGCCCCGGCCGCCGCCACCCCGGCCCCGGAAGAGGGCGTCACCACGGCGCTGTACCGCGCGGCCATCGGGCCGGTCAACGGCAACTATTACCTGCCCATCTTCACCCGCTTTGAGGCCGCCGACCACGCGGGCATCAGCTGGAACACCGCGGCCAGCCTGACCACCCTGACCTGGCTGGCCTTTCGCCAACTCTGGACCGCAGCCCTGGCCTATGTGGGCATCATGGTCGCCGTCGCCCTGCTGGTGTTTGGCATCGGGCGCCTGGTGTTCCAGTTTTCCGACACGCTGATGATGGCGCTGGGCCTGGGCTTTGGCCTGGCGGCGTTTGTGCTGCCCGGGCTGTTTGGCAATGCCGTGCTGCATACCGAGTGCCGCAAGAAGATGTCCAGTGCGCTGACTGCCCATACTGAGGTGGCCGACGCCTGCGCACAGCTCAACCGCCGGGCCCCCACGCGCCAGCGCGCCATCTGGCTGGCCTGCGCCAACGTCGCGTTCTGGGTGGCTGCTGTTTTTTCGTACGTGCAAATTTCGGCGCTGAGCACGCTGGCCGTCATGCCGCATGGCGCACTGGAAGCCGGTCACGTGGCCGTGGGAAAGACCACGGACCTCACGGCACCACTTGCCCTGCCACCCACGCCAACCGCCCCAGCCAGTGAGTCCACGACGGCGGCGTCGGCATCCTCATCGGCACTGGCATCCGCACCTGCAGCGCCCACGGCTGCGGCGTCTGCTGCATCCGCACCCGCGGCGCCTGTTGCCTCGGCACCCGTTGCTGCAGCATCGACCGCCCTGCCCGCTTCAGCGTCTGCCACGCCGGTTGTAGCCGTGTCCGCGCCAGCGCCGAGGACCGTCGCATCGGTGCCCGCCACCAAGACCAGCGCCAGCAAAACCGAACCCAAAGCCAGCGCACCTGCAAAGGCCGAGCGTGTCAAGAAGGAAGTGGAGCCCACCGTGGTCCGCGCCAAAAAGGCGCAAACGCCCACCGCCACGGAAGCGCCCAAACGCAAAGCATCGGCCGCAGCCTCGGTAACAGTGACGAAAACGGCAGACGCATCCGACAAACCCTATTTCATCAACGTCGGCCTGTTTGCCATCCCCGAGAACGCGGCCAGTGCCCATGCCAAATTGCTGGAGGCGCAGTTGCCCTCGGTCCTCAAGGAACTGAAGTCCACCAAGGGCCGCCAGATCCGGGTTCGCGTGGGGCCGTACCGCAGCAAGACGGACGCGCAAGCTGCCGTGGAAAAGATCAAGGCACTGCAGCTCGACGCTGTTATCGTGCAGCTTTGAAGTTCTGCGCAGGTGAGGTCACTACCATACGTGGAGGGATGCCGCCCCGCAGCAGGCTGCGATGGGGCGATTGCGGCCTTTTCGACATGGAATCCGGCGGGCAATATTCGGTCGTAATTCAATCACTTGCCTAGTCGCTGCAACTCACCATGAGCATCCGCAGGTCAATCGCAAAAGTCTTCTCTGACCATCGCGCGCCTTCACCAAGTTCGGAATATGCACATCCAATACACAACAAATATTGACGAAGTCATCGATGCACATGTGCGTTCCGTCAAATACTTCAAGACTGCCAGGACTTCTAAGATCAATGGCATGGTTGTTAGCGCTATTTTTTGCGCTCTGCTTTCATACATCGGGTTCAGCAACGCCGCGCCCACGACGAGAATCATTGCCTGTGTCATTGGCGCATGCGTTGGAGCAATCATCTCCTTCCTTATGTATCCTGGGGTCATCTGGCGGCGCATGAGCGCACTTGTCAGGGAATCTATTGGAGACACGTTCGATAAACTTGTTGAAGTCGAGATCCGGGAATCTGGTCTTTGGATCAAGTGTGACAACACTGAAAGCGAAATCGCGTGGGATAGGGTTCTTTCAGTAAAGAACAATCCAAACGACATCGAAATTCGAGCGGCCGACGGTGGAATCCTGCTGGTACAAAATCGCGGATTTAAGTCTTCAGTTGAACGCGACGAGTTCCTAGCCTTTACACGGCAACGGTCCACTTCCTTGGCATAAACACTTGAGTATTGATCGTCGGCAATTGAATACGACATCACTGCGAATCAGCGCCCGTGCCACCACGTCCTCGCAGGTGATAATGACCACGCAAATTGCAGTTGAATGACTGCAGTGGGGAAACGTAGATGTCGGTTCTGCAACCAAAGCGACGCGAGCGTTTCTGGCGTCGATCTCAGTTGCGTGTCGCATAGATTGAACGTCTTTATGGCCTTCGTCGGGCAGCCCCCAAGAGCCCCAATCAGGTGATTTTGAAGACCGTCCGAATAGTCTTGGACCCAGCCTTTTCCTCAAAGGCCGCCCATTGCTTGATGCCCTTCACCAGCACCCGGGTGCTGACGTCTTTCACCGGTGTCCTGGCCTTGAGCTTGGCGGTGATCCAGTCTTGCAGGTGCGGGTAGGTGATCCCCGGCGGGCCGGTGGGGATCAGCAGTTCTTTGCCCCCCATGCTGCCCGCTAAGGTGACCTCAATTTCGGTGGCTGGCATGTTCAGATTTGGCTTGTATCGCGGTGCCCACGCTTGCGCAGGCCCAGCAAGCCCTGCTCGCTGCCCCGCAGCGTGAGGTAATCCCTAGCAATGGGCGCGAGCGCCGCCGGTGTGATGCCCAAGGCCTGCAAGCCCTGCACCTTGCCCGTCGCCACGTTGTCGACCTTCATGGAGTCGAGGTTGTCGCGGCTCATCAGTGGCTCGCCCGGCGCTAGCTCCATCAGCCTCGCCTGCAAGCGCCCCATCCAGTCGGGCAACGCGATGACGGGTCGTCCGCGCCCGTGATTGATGCCGCTGAGTTGCGCTGACAGCTGCACCAGTTGTTTGAGGGTCCACACCTCGGGGCCACAGGCTTCCAGCACGCGAACGGCGGGGCCTGCGGCCGTCGGCAAGACGCGCTGCTCCAGGCAGCGCACCACGGCCAGCGCCACATCCTGCACCCACACCGGCTGAAACCGGGCCTGGGCACCGGCCAGCGGCATGACGGGAAACACCTGTTGCAGCCGGGCAAACAGGTTCAGGAATTTGTCTTCGGCGCCATAGATCACACTGGGCCGCAGGATGGTCAGCTCCAGCGGCATCTCGCGCGCGGCGCGTACCAGCACTTCTTCGCCCCGGCCCTTGCTGCGCAGGTATTCAGAGGGCGCAGCGCCCGGGCGGCTATCGCTGACACCCAGCGCGCTGATGTGCACCAGCCGGTGGACCTGCTGTGCCTGGCATGCGCGCACCAGCTTCTGCGGCAACACCACATGCACCTTGTCAAACGCGGCCGCACTGCCGTGCAGGATGGCGATCAGGTTGACCACGGCATCGTGCCCCTGCAGTACACCGGCCAGCGCGTGTTCGTCGTGCACATCCACTTCCAGAACCGTCACGGCCTGCAGGTGCTGCAGGTGGCGGGCGTTGCTGCGCCGGCGCGTGGGCAGCGTGACGTTGTAGCCCTGGCGCACCAGTTTTTCACACACGTGGGCGCCGACAAAACCGGCGCCGCCCAGGACCACAATATTATTCATACTAGACCACCACCGGTTCGGGCTCCAGCACAATGCCAAAGCGTTCATACACACTGGTCTGAATGGCTTTGGCCAACGTCATGACCTCACCACCCGTAGCGCCGTTGCCATCGGTGCCCGCGCCCCGGTTGACCAGCACCAGCGCCTGTTTTTCATAGACCCCGGCCTGCCCCACGGACTTGCCCTTCCAGCCGCAGGAGTCAATCAACCAGCCCGCGGCCAGCTTGATGGCACCGTCGGCCAGGTGGTAGTGCACCACCTTGGGATCGCGGGCGATGATGTCGGCACACTGCTCGGGCGTCACGGTCGGATTCTTGAAGAAACTGCCCACATTGCCAATCACCGCAGGGTCGGGCAACTTGGCACGGCGCACGGCACACACCCAGTCAAAAATCTGCTGCGCCGTGGGTGCTGCGCATGCGTGTTCGGCCATTTTTTTCTCAATGTCAGCATACCCCAGCACGGGTTTCCAGGCCTTGGGCAGGGCGAAGCGCACCCGCAAGATCAAGGCGCGGTCTTTCAGGCCCATGGTCTGGTGTACCCCGCGTTGCACGGTACCCCCGTGTTTGAACACCGAATCGCGGTAGCCAAAAGCGCACTGTGCGGCGTTGAGCGTAAAAGTCTTCCCGGTCTGCAGATCGATGGCATCCAGCGACTCAAAGCGGTCCTGCAACTCCACGCCATAGGCGCCGACGTTTTGCACGGGCGATGCCCCTACCGTACCAGGGATCAGCGCCATGTTTTCCAGTCCCGGGTAGCCCTGTTCCAGCGTCCAGGCCACAAAGTCGTGCCAGACCTCGCCGGCCCCGGCCTCCACGATGAAGGCCTTGGCGGTTTCGCCGACCAGACGCCGCCCCTTTACTTCCACCTTGAGCACCACTGGTTTGACATCGCCAGTCAACACAATATTGCTGCCGCCACCCAGCACAAATTTGGGCTCAGCGCCATATGCGGGATCGGCCAGCACCGCCAGCACATCGGCCTCATCGGCGATGCGCACCATCGTCTGCGCCTTGGCAACGATGCGGAAGGTGTTATAGGGCTGGAGTGGGACGTTTTTCTCGACTAACATGTCAGGATTGTCGCATCCGGGTCCCGCGACCCTTCTAACCAGCCCACAAAATCATGCCTTCATTTGATACCGTCTGCGAAGCAGAATTGTCCAAAGTCAAAAACGGGGTGGACAACACCGCCAAAGAAATCACCACCCGCTTCGATTTCAAGGGGACTTCGGCCAGCATTGCACTCAAGGACAAGGAAATCACCCTCATTGGCGATGCCGAGTTCCAGCTCGACCAGATTGAAGACGTGCTGCGCAACAAGCTGACCAAGCAGGAAGTGGACGTGCGCTTTCTGGACAAGGGCGACGTGCAAAAAATGGGTGGCGACAAGGTCAAGGTCGTCATCAAGGTACGCAATGGCATAGAAACCGAAGTGTCGAAAAAAATCCAGCGCCTGATCAAGGACAGCAAGATCAAGGTGCAGGCCTCCATTCAGGGCGATGCGGTGCGGGTCACCGGTGCCAAGCGCGACGACCTGCAGGCCGCCATGGCGCTGATCCGCAAGGACATCGCCGACCTGCCGTTGAGCTTCAACAACTTCCGCGACTGATGACCAAAGCCCTGCTCGCCCTCACCCGTGCCCTGGCCCTGGTCTGGGCCGTGAGCCCGCTGGCCATGGCACAAACCGTGGGCCTGTCGGGGATGCTGGGCGGCAAGGCACTGGTCATCGTCGACGGCGGCGCGCCCAAGACCGTGGCCGTGGGCGATACCTACAAGGGCGTGAAGATCGTCTCCACACAGGGCGACCAGGCCGTTGTGGAGATTGCGGGCAAGCAGCACACGCTGCGCGTGGGCGATGCGCCCGCCAGCGTGGGCAGCGGTGCCGGTAAAGGGGCCAGTGGCAACCGGATCGTCTTGACGGCGGGCGGGGGCGGCCATTTTTTTACCTTGGGCCAGATCAACGGAAAGTCCACCAACATGGTGGTCGACACCGGCGCCACCACGGTGTCGTTGAGCGTCCACGAAGCCCAGCGCATGGGACTGGACTACAAGTCCGGGCAAATGATCCAGTTGAGCACCGCCAATGGGGTCATCCCCGGCTGGCTTGTCAAACTGGGTTCGGTGCGCGTCGGTGACGTCGTGGTGCACGGCGTGGATGGCATCGTGTCCGAGGGCTCCATGCCCGTGGTGCTGCTGGGCAACAGCTTCCTGACCCATTTCCAGATGACCCGCACCAACGACCAGATGGTGCTGGAAAAGCGCTATTGAAGAGCCGCCGTGAGCATCCAGAGCGAAAACGAATACGAAGACCTGCTGGCCCTGTGGTCAGACCTGGAGTCGGGCCTGGGCGTCATTCTGGGCAGCCCCGACAGCACCCAGCAGTTTGCCCACCGGGTGCTGCAATACGACCGCTGGATGCAGAGTCTGCTGCAGCGCGACCCCGATGTGGGCCTCTACTTGCTGTTCCAACTGGCCAGCAATTCGCCCGTGGGTTACAGCGCATCCCACTCATTGGTGTGTGCCGTGCTGAGCCACCTGATTGCGGGTGAACTGCACATCGCCCGCGTCGAGCGCGACAGCCTGGTGCACGCGGCGCTGACCATGAACGTAGCGATGACCGCCATGCAGGATGCATTGGCAACCCAGGTGGCGAGACCCAGTGCCGAGCAACAGGACGTCATCCGGGCCCACGCGGTCAAAGGTGCCCTGATGCTGGCCAATCTGGGCGTGGTGAACAGCCAGTGGCTGGACATCGTTTCCGGCCACCACGACGATGCGCTGGACAAGATCGACCTGCACACAGCGCCGCCCACGACCCGCCTGACCCGCATTCTGAAAGTGGTGGACCGCTATGCGGCCATGATCAGCCCCCGGGGCTCACGGGCCGGACGCAGCGCGACCGAGTCAGCCCGCTCGGTGATTGCGAATGCGTCGGCCAAAACCGATGAAATCGGCCACGCCCTGGTACGCGCCGTGGGCCTGTGCCCGCCGGGCACCTATGTGCGGCTGGACACGGATGAAACGGCGGTCGTCCTGCGGCGCAGCGGCCTGCACAACCAACCCTATGTCGCCATCATCGCCAAGCCCAATGGCGAGCTGGTTCCCAGCCCGCGCCTGCACGCCACCGCCGACAGCAAACCCCATATCCGGTCGGCCCTGCCGGCGACCGCCATTCGGGCCCGCCTGAACCACTTCCAGATCCTGCGCCTGAGCGCTTACGCTGTGCAAAATCCCTAGACCCAAGCCAGGGGTCCACTCAAGCCTTTTTCTTCTTGCTGCCCAGTTTGGATTCGGTTCCCTTGACCAGGCGCGAAATGTTTTCGGAGTGGCGCCAGATCAGCATCAACGACATGACAGCGGTGGAAAACACGACGTTCTTGTCCATCGCCCATGCCACGCCATCGCCAAAGATGTAGTACACCGGCGCAAATACCGCGGCCACCAGGGACGCCAGTGACGAATAGCGGAAAAAATACGCAATAATCAGCCAGGTCACCCCCGTGGCCAGCCCCAGTATCCAGCTCGTGGCCACCAGAACGCCCAGCGCCGTTGCCACGCCCTTGCCACCCACAAAGCGGAAGAACACCGGAAACAGATGGCCGACAAAGGCGGCCAGCCCCACCAACGCCACGGTTCCATCACCCAGCCCGTAGGCGGCGCCATACCACTTGACCAGCATCACCGGCAACCAGCCCTTGAGCGCATCCAACAGCAGGGTGACCACCGCAGCGGCCTTGGAGCCGGAGCGCAGCACATTGGTGGCGCCAGGGTTCTTGCTGCCATAGGTGCGCGGGTCGTTCAGGCCCATGGTGCGGCTGACGATGACGGCAAACGACAACGAGCCCACCAGGTACGCGGCCGCGATGGCCAGCAGGGGATAAAAAGCGACGAGGGAATCCAAAACCAGTTCTCCTGAGTTCAATCAATCAGCCAGTGCGCACTGTACCCGCTTTGCCGCCAGCAACTGCACGCACACCGCCGGGTCGATGCCCACCAGATAGCCACGGCGTCCGCCGTTGATCAAGATTTTGGGCAGGGCCAAAATACTTTCTTCGATATAGACCGGCATGGCCCGGCGTGTGCCAAAGGGCGAGGTACCGCCCACCAGATAACCGCTGTGCCGGTTGGCCACTTCAGGCGCGCACGGCTCCACCGACTTGGCCCCAATCTGGCGGGCCAGATTCTTGGTGGAGACCTTGCGGTTGCCATGCATCAGCACCAGCAGGGGCTTGGCATCCTGGTCCTGCATCACCAGCGTCTTGACCACGGCAAAGGGATCAAACCCCAGCACCTGCGCGCTGTGCTGGGCACCGCCATGCTCCAGGTATTCGTAAGGGTGCTCGGTGTAGGCCACCTTGTGTGCCTTCAGCAGTTGGGTGGCGGGGGTTTCGGAGACGTGTTCTTTTTTGGCCATGACGTTATTGTCTCTTGCGGCTATGGGTTGGAGCTTGCTCCAGGCGGGCGGCGTGGCTTACGTTCTCCGGCTCACGCTCGCGGGCCAACTTTATTGGTTCGCAACTATTGCTGCGTCAACACCGCTGTTGGCACGCGGGCTCTGCGGCAGCCGCGAATGGAGCCTGCGCCCGCAAGCCACGCCACCCGCCTTCGGTGGTGATCGCATGGAGGTGATTGGGAAATATTCGCTGCAGACACATCACGCTATTTCCACAGCGGTCGCTCGGCGTTTGGATTCACCGGCCTGCGCGGCTCTTCGCGCAGGTCCGGTGGAATGATGGTTTCGGCGTCATGGCTACCGCCTGCTATCAACGATGCGAAGCAAGTGACTCGCAAGGACGACCATTTCCTGTGCCTCCGCGGCGTCATTGATGGCAACCGTGCGGTGGGAGTGAGGATTCTTGTAGGAACCTATTGCTCCCGCAAATAGATGCGCCAATGCCTCACGCTCTGCCTCCGGCTGCTGTAGGTCTGAAAGAGGCCCCGACGCCTTATCAAATGCTTTGCGCATCAACGTCGTTCCGATCTCTGTGTCGGGAAATTTTCCGGCTTCTCGCACAGCAACCTCCACAGCCCGAAAAGACTTAAACACGGCTGTTTCTAAATCTCCGCGAACAATATCAAGCCACACTTCATCGGCTATTGCTGGATGGAGTAACGCCTTTGGAAATGCAAGGCTGCGCGCGTAAGTTTTAAAGGTGTCGTTTGCCAGTATTTTTCGGGCACGCCTACTCAGCAGCATCCAGCCATTGTTTCCGTTCGTTCCTGGTTCCGGGACGAGAAGGCCCTGAACCGACAGCCAATTCCACGCCTCCGCGAGTGCCAACTCAGCATCGTTCTTCCGGTTTTGCGGGTAGCCGTCCGGAGCGCCCGGCGTGCCGTGAATATCTGAGGCAATGGACTGCAGATGAACGAGTCCGCTGTGCCCCCTACGCTCATGGGCTAGCCGTAGAACGACCTCGGCAAGCTCTTCCGGTGCGAGTGCCACGAGCACGTCTACGTCGGAAATTACAGAGGTCAGAGTGGCCATGATGTGAGGGAGTAGAGTTTTGACGCCGAACGTTGGTCGTGTATGGACCACAACGGCGCACTCAACATTGAAGAATGGCGACCACGCTAGCCGCCGTTGTAGGTCCAATCGACGACCCTGTTGGGGAGCATCGTACTCATCACCAATCCCATGACGGCAGATCGTCGCCTTCGGCCAGTTCGCAACCGTAGAAGGTTGCGCCTTTGACCTTAACTCCGTCCCTTACGGAACCTGTTGCATTGATCGACTCGATTACAGCGCGTTCGAAGATGGTGCCCGTGAGGTCAGCGTTTGAAAAGTTGGCGCACTTAAGGTTGCAATCCCGAAAGCAGGTACCCCGCAAGCTCGCACCCGAGAAATCCGCATCAGCGAACCACGAGTGCTTTTCAAAGTCTGCTCCGTCTAGCATCACGCCAGACAGATCGGCGTCACTCAGCTGAGTATCCGGAAAGCGGCGCTCCCCCACGGCATAGCGTTTCTCAAGCTCGGCGCGACTTTCGGGTGGGCGATAGTGTTCCGAATGGTCACGCACGAGAAGTCATCCTTGCTGCCCAACGTTGAAAATCACCGGACGCAGGCAAGCGCAGCTTGCCGGAGGTCCGGTGGATTGTGATGTTGAGCGGCATGATAAGCACCTACTCAGCTGTAAATAAGAGTGACCAAAATGCCGAAGAGCCACCACGGGGTAAGGGCTACAAATAAAGCACTGTGCGGTTGGTTCTCTGGCGGATAGCGCCCCAACGTGAGGACACGGAGTACCACCTTGCCGACCGGATACGCCACAAGAGCACCAAGCAGACTAAGTTTGTGATTTTGAGGAGGACGAAGATTCATTCTAATGACGCCCAACGTGATGTAGCCGAGCGCCTTTCCCGGCATTCCCGAGCCAGACGAAGAAATAAACCGGAAGCCAACCCGTTAAATCCAAAACCGCTACAGCCGCAAGGCCCATACAGATTAGGTTTGCTGTCAATTCCGCTACAAGCTGAATTCATTTCCATCCCTTTGAATCCTGTCGCCTATTCTGGCGCGATGCTGTAAACGTCGAAGTCTCTCAATTCAGCGTTCCGTTTTTGCACAACTATAGCCCAGGGGACCGTGCGCATGAATGTCGGTTTCCCCCCAAACACACACCCCCGGCTGGCGGGCCGGGCGTCCGTTCATCGGCCCCATTCGCGGCAGTCACAGAACGGACGCACCAGCCAAGCTGTTGACGACGCAACGCCTGCAAACCCGAAGCGCCCGCCCGCGAGCGTGGGCCAGGGAACGGATGCCCGGTCCGCCAGCCGAGCACACGCACAGGTGCGCAACGCACCAACGCAGCGACCCATAGCCCTTAGCAGCCCTTGCACCCCGAATGCGTGTTCTTCTGGTACTGCACCAGAATCCGCTTGACGACCTTCAAAGGAAAATTGCGTATCACCGCTGGCAACCAGGCTGCGGTAGAAATCGAAAACCCGGCAGCCCAGCGCGTGTAGGGCCGAAGCCAGCGGGTCTTCTGGTGAAATTGCTGTTGCTCGGGCGTCATGGGCACTCCAATGCGGGGTTGGCGCTGGCATCGATGTGGTGCAGCGGCTGCGTCTGATTTTATAGACCCCACAGGGTATGCGAGGCGCCCGCTAGAATTTGACCACTCCCAAACCAAGAGGGCGTTCATGCAACTGTTTCTGGATTTGTTCACCACCGACTACGGGCTGGTTGCACTGGCCGTAACGGTCATATCCCTTGGCTTGGCGTTCGGCTTTCACGCTTTCATTCGCAAGAAAATTCGCGAGTCGGATTCGCAGTAAGCATCTCTGCACTGCAGCCTCTGGAGTGATACTGCTACAAATTCAATAGCTACCTGTGCATATTCCACGAGGGCTACAGGCCTAAATTGACGTCAGGCCCCTGGTACATAGGCGTGAAAACCATCGAAGTGCTCTTTTCCAATGGCAACGCCTTGGCCACGAAGAATGGCATAGGCCACAGTGACATGAAAGAAGAAGTTGGGTAGTGCGTACTGCAGCAGAAACTCTGGCGCCTTCAGTGCAACAAGCGCATTTCCAGCCTGGCTTTCCAGTACATCAGCCTCTCGCCCTTCAAACTCGTCTGCGCCAATCGTTCTGAGTAGTCCAACGACGTACGCAATGCGCTGATGAAGCCCGTGCGCCGTCGTTGGAAATTCGCCATACGGCGGAATGGGTTTGCCGACCAGCGGAAAGCATGCACGCAGCGCGAAGTTGCAAGCGATCGCCACCTGGGTCTCGAACGGCAGCATGTCCGGCGCAATGGATGCACGAAGAATATTGGATACGTCGATCAGGTGAGCATTCGCATGGGATTCGGCTGCCAAAACCAAGCCGTCCAAACGGTCGAGGTAGCGCAGGAATACGGGAATGGATGCGTCGTAAAGATCAATGGACATGGGGGGATTGCTACTCGTCGATGAACGTCCAGGTATCCGCTCCATCGAAGCGGCGGACCCGAACTGCGGCGAGCACACGCGGGTCAAAATTTCCGAGGTTCACGCCGTGCTTGGCACCTGGCTCCGGATTCAGTGGCTCCCAGTGTGTGACACAGCCACAGGTCTTGCAGTGAATGGTTCGAAGCGTCTTGTCACCCCAGATGTACTCCGCCGTGTTTTCCGGGTGCCCCTCAATCTTGACGGTCCCAAATTCGTAATAGACCCAAGGACCACCAATTCTGCGGCACAGCGAGCAGTTGCAGGCGGTAGCGACCTCTGGGGTGGACGGCAACGTGAGACGCACTGCGCCGCAGTGGCATGAACCTTCAAGCATGGCTCGCTCCTGTGTAAGGCTAACGGTCTGACGCCCCCGGCTGGCGGGCCTGCGCGCATCACGACGGTGCGGCAGCTGCGGGTGATTTTATAGAACCAAGAGAGCGTCGGCCGTTGACGCAGGGACCTGTAAGAAGTGACGGGCTCCAACGACTGATGGGAGTCCATTCAACAAACTCCCCTTGCCATGCACCTCACCCATCGATTGAAAACCCTGACCCTCCTCGCCATGCTGTGCGGGGCCACCATGGCCCACGCCCAGCCAACCGCAGCAACGCCGCTAGCGCTGCAAGCCCACAACCTGGGTGGAGAGCGGTTTGCAGCCCAGGAGCGCCTGCGCGGCAAAGTCTCCATCGTCTTTTTCTGGTCCACCGCCTGCGCCGTCTGTCGCGACAGCCTGCCCGAGCTGCGCGCCAACCTGGCCGGCTGGCGCGACCAGCCCTTTGCCCTGGTCACCGTCAACGTGGACCGCAACCCCGCGGACTGGCAAGCCTACGAACGCATACTCGGGCAAACCCAGTCCCCGCCCAAGGGGCTGTTTGCGCTGCGGCAGGAAGCTACCTTGCCTGCGCCTGCCAAGCTGCCCCTGACCTTGCTGGTCAATGCACAGGGTCAGGTAGTTGCACGTTTTGAGGGGCGACTGGCGCCGGAGGCATGGGATGGAGTGGCGGATCTGCTGCCGTAAGCCCAGTAAGGCTTTTCCGCGGCGCGTCGGAGATTGCTACTTAATTGATAGCTACAAACGTATATTTCACGAGGGCTACAGGCCGGAATCACTGCACGTGTTTTGGCAAGAACGTGCGCCAGGCGGGGGCTGGCTTGCGGACTTCCGCATAAGGCGCATAGGTGTCGCACATGAAAGGTAGCTTGCGGGTTGCCCTATTCATGGCCCATCAACAGCGGTTCCGGGTGGACTCCTTCGTGCCCTTTGCAGTCATAACGTATCTCCAAATCACTTCCCGAAAGTCGACCTCCGCACTCCGGACCAAACGCGCAGCCAATGTCTACGAACGGGGTTCCCCATCGCAGAAGTAGACGCAACTTGATGTCCTGGCACTGGAATTGGGAATCAGTTTATATCCTTTGTTTGGGCAGAAATCACTCTCGATAGCTGAAGCGGATGCAAAGTTGAACTGGCTTTTCTCCCATCGCACTCACCGGGCCAAGCCGACCTTTTGCAGTCGGGTGTAAATGCCGGTAGCCATGTATTCGTAACCCAGCGCGTTGGGGTGGATTTTGTCTGCGCATAGTTCGGGGCGTGCCAATGTGTCAGAGAACACATCGGGCACCAAGGGCACGCCTTCTTCACTTGCCAGTTCTTCAAAAATGTCCGAGTCTCTGGGCCTGCCGGCCAGCACGCCTAGCAGGGACAACTCTGGCACCGACACCAGTGCAGTTTGCGCGCCAAAGCGCAACACGGCCTGGATGATCTCTCGAATATCTTCCTTCACCCGCTTGGGAGGCTTGCGACGCAAAAAATCGTTTCCGCCAATCTCAATAACCACCAGGGCAGGGTTGTGTGCAGTGAGCAATGCTTGGATCCGGCCCTTGCCGTTTTCGGCAGTGTCGCCAGAAACCCCGGCATTGACCACTTTCCAACCCGATTTCAGTGCCAGCAGGCTAGGCCAATCCTCTCCACTGGCGGCACCGGTTCCAAAGGTCACGCTATCGCCAAACGCGAGCACAGTTTTCCCTGGTGGGATGGCCGATTGCTTGGCTGACTTGCCACATCCGGCCAAAAGACTGATCGCGAAGCCCATCGCCAACAATGTGCGGCGTTGAATTGAGTGTGTGGCAGGTAAATGGGTGGAGGTTTTGACGTGGTTTGAGTTCATGGCGCAGGTACTTTCAAGCCGGCCGCACGTGCCAATTCATTCACCATCATCAACGAAAGTCCCCAGAGGCACGCATCATCAACGTCAATGGCGGATACACGCAAGGGTATTCCTGCCAGCCGCCAGACCATGCGCTTGCGTCGCTCCGGTGCGACCAGATTTGCCATGGGTTCCCACCATAATTTGGCTGCTTCTCGACTAGGCTCAAGCACCAGCGTGCGAGGCGTACGGTAAACGTAGGGCGACACCACCATGGGGCGATGTCTGCCGTGTTCGCGGGTCAGTAAGTCGGACAAACGGCCTATCGGCACCAGTTCCGTGGCCGCAGAGATACCGGTTTCCTCCTGCAATTCACGCAAGGCGGCGTCTCTTGTGCTGGCGTCAGTCGGGTCCACCCGCCCACCGGGGAAGGACACATGCCCAGACCAGGGATCACCCGTACGCTCGGCACGACGCATGAGCAGCAAGGCAGGCGCGCTGCTATCGCCACTGATTCCGTGCTCTGCAATCAGCAGTATGACCCCGCAACGCGCTACCCAATGGCGACCGGGAAGGCGCCGCGCACGGTAGTGTTGCAGGCGAGTGGTCAGGGTATCAAGGGAAATCAACGGTTGTCCCTGCATTTTTTGGACTTGCCGGCAAGATTCACAAGATCGGACTCATCGGCTTTTCCCATGATCTTCGGCTCTCCGGCATTGGAAGGTATGTCGCCATTCTCTTCTTAACTTTAGCGTTGACGTCAGCTGACCCAGGTTGCCGATTCTGCGCGAGCCGGCCAGTTACCATTTCCGCATCACGCATCTCTTTTGGATTTCCTATGAAGAAACTTCGTAAGTTCGCGCAGCTATTGTTCGCCATCGCGCCCATTGTCGTATTCAGTAACTCCACGCACGCATTTTCAAAAGAACCAATTCCTGCTGTGCCTGCAGCGACGGTAAGCACCAGCACCTCATCCGATGGCTTCTCCGCATCCAATGCGGCCGCCCTAGACGTAGCACTGCGCACTGCAGCGCTAGAGGCTGGTGTGGTCTCCATGTCGGCAGCCATCGCTACCCGGGGTGAGCTCAGATGGGCCGGATCCTATGGATGGGCTGACATTGAAAGTCGTGCGCTTGCATCGCCCTCCACGCGCTACCGTACGGGCAGTGTGGCAAAGCCGATAACGGCCATGGCGATGATGCGGTTGGTAGACCGTGGACTACTGGAACTGGATACACCGTTGGGTACGGGCATCGCCGGGCTTCCGGAGGAGTCCCGCCGAATCACTCCACGCCAACTGGCGGCCCATGTATCCGGCATACGTCACTACGCGTTAATGGAGATATTGTCCAGCTCAGTAGGTTTCAATGGCCCTAAGCACTATGCAAGCGTCGCCGAAGGTTTGGATAGTTTCATAGGCGATAGATTACGGTTTGCACCTGGTACCAACTTCCTCTATTCGACATGGGGCTACTCGCTGTTGTCACGCAAACTGGAATTGGCCGCCGGTTCTACTTTCCCGCAGCTACTGCAAACATTTGTTTTTGAACCCTGTGCCATGCAGGACACGGCGGTCGATGGAGTCGCCCCCATGAAGGCGCGTGCGAGCTTCTATCAAGCGGAGAGTGGAAGCTACAGTTTGGCAGACCCTATGGACACCAGCAATCGCATTGCTGGAGGAGGCCTCGTGTCAACACCTTCAGATCTCGTGCGTCTTGCCATTTGTGCCGAGAAAGATAGCTTTCTGTCGCAGGCCGCGCGCAAGACGATGTGGACGCCGGTCATCTTGGCAAACGGCCAAGCCAATGAACAAAATTATGCGCTGGGGTGGAGGATCGACACATCGACCAGGCTGTTCGGCAAAGACAAGCCCACGGCCATCATCCACCACGGTGGCCAGCAAGAGGGCGGTGCCAGTTTCTTGGTCATCGCACCCACTTTAGGCG
>JAUSNJ010000014.1 GCA_030645355.1 Rhodoferax sp.
TGGTGATGCAGACCTTGCCCGGGCCGATGCCCACCTTGGTCGCGTCAGCGCCCCAGTTCTCCAAATCGATCACCGCCTCGGGTGTGGCCACATTGCCGGCGATGATGAAGGTGCCGGGCATCTTGCCCTTGAGGTAGATGATCATGTCGCGCACGCTGTCGGCATGGCCGTGGGCGATGTCAATGGTCACGTACTCGGGCGTCAGGCCCAGTTCGGCCAGGGTGTCCACCGTGGCGTAGTCGGGTTTCTTGACTCCCAAGGAGATCGAGGCATACAAGCCCTTGGACTTCATGTCTTTGACGAACTGGACGTTGTCCAGGTCGAAGCGGTGCATCACGTAGAAGTAGCCGTTTTGTGCCAGCCAGACGCAGATGGTTTCGTCGACCACCGTCTTCATGTTGGCGGGCACCACGGGGATGCGAAAGCGCCGTCCCCCCAGTTCTACGCTGGCGTCGCATTCCGAGCGGCTCTCCACGCGGCACTTGCGGGGCAGCAGCAGGATGTTGTCGTAGTCAAAAATTTCCATGGCCCAAGCTCCTTAGTCTATGTTTCCAACAATAGGCACTTGGACGGGACCCGGCCAAAAAAAAACCGGGTCCCAATTGCTTGGGCCCGGTGACCGATTGTATACAAAAGCTGTGGGTGTGGGGTCTTTTGTCAGATATGCCCGAGCAGGGCGTCTTTGAGTTTGGCGTCGGCAGGGGTCTCGCCCATCCAAACGCCCATGGCGGCACGGAACAGTTCGGGCTCGCGCATGGGGTCGCCCTGCATCTTTCCGCCGATGTAGATCACCAGGCCGGTCACCGGAATCCAGTCCAGCGTCATGACTTCGCCGGGTTTCAACACGCGGTTGGCCTTGAACACATTGCCGATGTTCATCATGCCGGGAATCAGCTTGGCCATGTCGCCCTTGTTGGCCGTGGCGTCGACGCTGCGGCTCAGCATCTTGAGAATCTGGCCGGTGTCAACCTCGCGGATGGCAGTCAGGACCAGTCGCTTGGGGCCGGGTGTGGTGCTGAGTGCCTCCAGCGTGGTGAACTTCTGTTTGGCGTAAATCTGGGCCGAGTACTGGGGCGTTTTGCCATTCGAGACAATGCCAGCACCGTTGAGCAGCAGGGTGTTGTTGTAGATCGTCAGGCTGTCTTCGAACTTGATGCCGCCAACGTCCAGCGTGCCCGCATATCCGGACGCGGCCAACAGCACCGTGGCCGTAGCAACCTGGAGAAATGTGCAAAGCTTGGATGTGAATGTCATTCAACGCAGGGCCTTATACGGGTAGAGCGGGGCCATGATACTGGTTGAAGCGGGGTTTTGGTGGTCATTGGGGAAGACACCTAGAGGGTGTCCAGACCAGTTACCTCGGGCTTTCTACAATCGGGCATGATTTCAAGCACTCCACGCGCAACCGCCGCTGCAAGCTCCCCCCTACTGGCTACCCTGAACCCCGAGCAGTGTGCAGCCGTCACCCTGCCTGCGGAACACGCGCTGATACTGGCCGGTGCCGGTTCGGGCAAGACCCGGGTGCTGACCACGCGGATTGCCTGGCTGTTACAGAACGGTTACGTCGCACCCGGCGGCATCCTGGCCGTGACCTTTACCAACAAGGCGGCCAAGGAGATGATGACGCGGCTCAGCGCCATGCTGCCGGTCAACGTGCGCGGCATGTGGATTGGCACCTTCCACGGCCTGTGCAATCGCTTCCTGCGCGCGCACTTCAAAATGGCCAACTTGCCGCAGGCCTTTCAGATTCTGGATACGCAGGATCAGCTCTCGGCGATCAAGCGTTTGTGCAAGCAAAACAATATTGACGATGAGCGTTTTCCGGCCAAGCAGATGCAGTGGTTTATCAGCGGTTGCAAGGAGGACGGATTGCGTCCGAATATGGTGGAAGTGCGCGACGACGAGACCCGGCGCAAGGTCGACATCTACCAGCTGTATGAAGAGCAGTGCCAGCGCGAGGGCGTGGTGGATTTTGGCGAGCTGATGCTGCGCTCGTACGAGTTACTGCGCGATAACGATCCGATTCGCGAACACTACCAGCGGCGTTTTCGCCACATCCTGATCGACGAGTTTCAGGACACCAACAAGCTGCAGTACGCGTGGATCAAGATGCTGGCCGGGCAGGGTAGTGATGCGAGCCCCGACACACCCGGCGGCGCCGTGATCGCCGTGGGCGACGACGACCAGAGTATTTATGCGTTCCGCGGCGCGCGTGTGGGCAATATGGCCGACTTTGTGCGCGAGTTCAATGTGCAGCACCAGATCAAGCTGGAACAGAACTACCGCAGCTACAGCAACATCCTGGATTCGGCCAACGCGCTGATCAGCCACAACAGCAAACGCCTGGGCAAGAACCTGCGCACCGACCAGGGCCCCGGTGAGCCGGTGCGGGTGTACGAGGCGTCCACCGACTTTGCCGAGGCGCAGTGGATGGTCGAAGAAATGAAGAATCTGGTGCGCGACAACGGCACCGAGGCTGGTTACGCGCGCAAGGAGATTGCCGTGCTCTACCGCAGCAATGCGCAAAGCCGGGTGATTGAAACGGCACTGTTCAATGCCGCCATGCCCTACCGTGTGTACGGCGGCCTGCGCTTTTTTGAGCGCGCCGAGATCAAGCACGCGCTGGCCTACCTGCGCCTGCTGGAGAACCCCAACGACGACACCAGTTTCATGCGCGTGGTGAACTTTCCGGCCCGTGGCATCGGTGCGCGCAGCCTGGAGCAGCTGCAGGATGTGGCCCGCGCAACGGGGTGCTCCTTGCACGATGCGGTTAGCGCCGTGCCGGGGCGCGCCGGTGCCGCGGTGGCGGGTTTTGTCGCCAAGATCGACGTGCTGCGCGAGCAAACCGCGGGCATGAACCTGCGCGACATCATTGCACAGATGCTGGAGCACAGCGGACTGATAGACCACTACAAGGCCGACCGTGAAGGTGCCGACCGGCTGGAGAATCTGGACGAACTGGTCAACGCTGCCGAGAGCTTTGTCATGCAGGAGGGCTTTGGCCGGGATGCCGCCGCGATGACGGTTGCGGCCGCAGGCCAAAGCCCGGCCAGCCAGGGGCTGGATATGAATGCCCCCGAATTGCCGCCCGATGTGCTGATGGATACTGGCGAAACCCTGTCGCCGCTGGTCGCCTTCCTGACCCACGCGGCACTGGAGGCGGGTGACAACATGGCCGAGGCCGGGCAGGACGCCATCCAGCTGATGACCGTGCACTCCAGCAAGGGCCTGGAGTTCGACTGCGTGTTCATCACCGGCATGGAAGAGGGCCTGTTTCCCCACGAAAACTCCATGAACGACCGCGACGGCCTGGAGGAAGAGCGCCGCCTGATGTATGTGGCCATTACCCGGGCGCGCAAGCGCCTGTACCTGAGCCACTCGCAGTCGCGCATGCTGCACGGGCAGACGCGCTTCAACATGAAAAGCCGCTTCTTTGAGGAGCTGCCCGAGGAAGCGCTGAAGTGGCTGACGCCCAAGAATCAGAACTTCGGACGCAGCTGGAGTGCCGACTCTGCTATGGATTCAGTAGCGCCTAATGCAGGTTTTACGAGGGCTGGAACCTCTTTTGGCCAGACGGTTGCGCGCAAGGAGGAGCCCAAGCACGGCCTGCGCCTGGGGATGCTGGTGTTCCATGCCAAGTTTGGCGAGGGCACCGTGTTGACGCTGGAAGGGGCAGGGGACGATGCGCGGGCTCAAATCAACTTTCCCCGCCACGGCACCAAGTGGCTGGCACTCAGCGTGGCCAAGCTGACGCCAGTTCCGTAGATCCACACGTTTTCGGAACGAAAAAAAGCCCGGTCGGTGCCGGGCTCTTTCGGGGTGGCGCAAAGCGCCGGGGCTTAGCGTGTGACCGGTGCGACCTGCAGCAGACGGGTCACGTCCTTGTCGTTGGGCAAGGCGTAGTCGTAGGCGCGGATGATGCGGCTGTCTTCGGTGCGCACAAACTTCAGGCTGACATAGGTGAAGTTGGCGGCGGCCGAGTAGGTGCCGACCAGAACCATATTGGCGTTGTGGCTGCGTGCAATGTCCTTGATCTCGCGGGACAGCAGCAGTTCACCGGTCTCTTCACGGATGAAGACGTCGCCGCGCAGTTTCATTTCCTTGACGTTGAAGCCAGCGGTCGCCATCTGGGAGGCGTACTGCTCGGACAGCGTGCGGCCCAAAGGTGCGGTGCGGCGCATGTCATTGACGTTGACAATGGTGGCGACCAGGACCGGTGTGTCACCCGAGGGGCCGCGGTCATAGTTTTCGACCAGCTTGCTGATGGCGTCCTTGTTCAGGGCGACAAACTTGCTGGACGCTGCGTCGTCATAGGTGGGGTCAACCCGGGTATTGGCGGGGCTGCCGCATGCAGCCAGCATGACCACCGCAGCGGCCGTGGTGAGGATCAGTTTGAAGTTCATGGGCCTACTACCTTCATGACTTGGGGTGCGCGGTACTGCAGCAACGTGGTGTCTGCTTCTTCCACGTAGTACACGTCGGTCTTGCGCACCAGATAACGTCCACCGGAGGCGATCGTAGTGGTCAGGATCAGCTCGGTGTGGGTGGGACCGCCTGAGCTTTCGCTGAGGATGTAGTCGGCACCGGCAGCAGCGACCAGACCTCCAGCCATTTTGGCGCCTTCGGCTGCGGTGCGCAATCCGTAGGCGGCGTACAAGCCAGTGGTGATCATGGTCAAGCGGCCGGGAACAAAGTGGGGACGCGGGCTGTTGTGGCGCACCACCTGGGTCTGGTAGCTCACTTCCAGAGCCTGGTCGGGGAACTGCTGCACGACGCGACCGCTCTTCACCAGATCGGTGATGAGGAAGTTCTGGAACGCCTTGTCGAATGCGGTTGCGTTGGCGGGCAGGGCAACATACAGATTGCCGGAAACGCCAAGCTTGCCCAGGGATTCGAGGGTTTGCTTCACCACATCATTCGACAACAGGCCCCAATGACCGGCCGAACGAACTTTGGGCTCCACCGTAAGGGGGAAATTTGCAGAAACCGGAATGGGTGACGATGCACAGCCGACCAGCAACACTGCGCCGGCACCAATTGCCATCTGCTTCAGGGTTTTGGGAATCAAGGTAGCCCCCTTATCCATAGTTAGTAAAACAAAGACGCCGTTACCGCGCCAAGAACGTGTTTCATTATCAGGCGATCCGAACCATAAAAACAAGACAAATCAACACCTTCTACCGCTTTTTTCATGTTGATTAGTGGATTTGTTGTGGCTTTGGCAACAGTGGGCCAAACTGGCCCCGGCGGAGGAACTCAGCCCCCGTATTCGCGGACGGTGCCCTTGTCACCCTTTTTGCCGCTGATCTGCCAGGCCGTGCGTTGTCCCACCAGTCGGGCCAGGTATTCCAATTCTTCGTCGGTGTGGTTGATGGCCCGCGCCGGTGTCAGCGCGGAGCGGCCATCAAGCACTGGTTCAGCCCAGACCGCCTGGTGGTAGCTGGACTCGGACACTTCACGGTCGTTACCTGCGGCCAGGTCGACGACGCCATAGCAG
Organism: Rhodoferax sp.; assembly: GCA_030645355.1. Lineage (GTDB taxonomy): Bacteria > Pseudomonadota > Gammaproteobacteria > Burkholderiales > Burkholderiaceae_C > Allorhodoferax. The sequence continues at coordinate 5,498 of JAUSNJ010000014.1, forward strand.
TTGCAAAAATAGCTGCGGCCGCCCTGGTTGGAAAACACCTCGGTGTACACGCCGGTACCCCGGATGCCGGCCGTGAGGGTGGGCGTGACGATCCGGCGACTTGACCCCTTGCCCCAGACGCTGACCACCGCACCGGTCAGCAGCCGCAGAAGGCTGACGGCATTGATGCTGGGGCCGCGTTCGACCAGCATGCTGGAGTTCTGTCGCATGTGGAAAGCCGAGTTGCCCACTACAAAGATGAGGGTGGAGCGTGGGCCGGTGACGATTTCGTCGCCGGTCATCACCGATTGTTGTGGCAGCAGCCGCTGCCCGTTGACCGTGGCGTCGCCCATCAGTTCTACGACGTTGCCATGCGCTTGCGCGTGCGCGGCACCCAGGCTCCCGGCGGCGGTCCAGGCCGCGGCGGCTTGCAGGAAGCCGCGCCGCTGAAACCACATCACTTCGTCCTCAGATCTGCCCTGCAGTGTGTGTTGTGTCATGTGCCTTCTTCTCCTGGAGTGAATTCAAAGCTGTCGAGAAACGTAAAGTAGAGCGAAGTAAAGATCATGGCGGCCATCAGCATCGCCGCGGGGTACAGCACAGCGGCCACCGCGTCAGGGTTGCCCAGCATCGCGGCCAACATCGCCATGATGATGCCAAACAGCAGGAAAACGCCAATCCAGACCAACCCGTAGACGGTCAGCGCCCAGAAATTGCGCATGCAGGCCACCAGGCTGAAAAAAAGGCTCTTCACCGGTGCCACGCCGTGCCAGTGCACCAGGGCCGGAGCGTGCCAGAACAGCAACGACAAGGGTAGGTAGAGCAAGGATGCCACCAGCATCGCCATTTGAAAGTCGCCTTGCTGCAGCATCTCGGCGGTCAGCGGTGCGCCCATGATGTAGAGCTTTGCAAACTTGCCGCCGTCGATCAGCGTCGAGCAGCCCAGAATCAGCACAAAGCCCAGGGCGTAGAGGCCACCCAGGACCAGCATGGAGCGCACTTGCTGGCGACCGGCGCGAAAGGCGCTGATCAGGATCAGTGGCATCGGAAACTTGCCACTGCTGGCCTCACGGGTGGCGGCCATCAGGCCCAATGTGGCGCCAGGCAGCAGGGCCAGCGCCAGCGCGCTACCCAATATGGGCACCATGCTGAGTACCGACATGACCGCCAGGAACATGAAGAACAAACCCGATAGCGCCAGCGGTTGCCGGAAAAAGGTCTGGACACCCAGTTTGACCCACTGGATGCCCCGGCTGGCAGGGACGATGTTAAGTTTCATGCAGGGGTTTGTGTCGATGAGGGTGTCAAGGGGTAGAGGATACGCTGGCGCAACACGCGGTGGAAGTGTTCGGGGTCATGGGCCTGCAGAACCGCCGCCTCACGCGGCAGGTGCAGGTCCCACAGGCGTGAGATCCAGAAGCGCAGGGCTCCGGCACGGGCCATGGCTGGCAACAGGGTGCGCTCCTGGGCCTGCAAAGGCCGCACCGACGCGTAGGCGTCCAGGAATGCGCGGGTGCGCAGCGCATCCGCGGCGCCGGTGGGCAGGTCCACGCACCAGTCGTTGAGGCACACCGCAATGTCAAACAGCCAGGTGTCGACTCCGGCAAAATAGAAGTCAAAGAAGCCGGTCAATGCCGGCTGCCCGGTGGCGTCCAGTTCAAACATCACGTTGTCGCGGAACAGGTCGGCGTGGATGGGGCCGCGCGGCAAGGCGCCGTAGCTGGAGAGCGTGGCCACATGGTTCTGGTAGGCCAGCTCGCTGCGCAGCAGGGCGGCCTGCTCGGCCGGCACAAACGGCACGATCACCGGCACGGTCTCGTTCCACCAGTCCAGCGCGCGCAAATTGGGTTGGCTCATGCTGAAGTCGCGCCCGGCCAGGTGCATGCGCGCCAGCATGGCGCCCACCAGTGCGCAGTGCTGCACCGTGGGAGCCAGTTCGCTCTTGCCGCGCAGCCGGTTGACCACGGCGGCGGGTTTGCCATTGAGTGCGTGCACCACATCGCCATCGCGGTTGGCCGCCGGGTCGGGCACCGGCACGCCATGGTGGGCCAGATGCTTCATCAGCCGCAGGTAGAACGGCAACTGCTCGGCGCTCAGGCGCTCGAACAGCGTCAGCACATAGGGCGCCTGGTCGGTGGTGACAAAGTAGTTGGTGTTTTCAATGCCGCCGGAGCAGCCCTGCATGTCTTGCAGGGTGCCGAGATTGAGGGATTGAAGGAGAGTGTTGGCCTCGTCGAATGAGACCTCTGTATAGACCGCCATGGGGTGCAATTGTAGGGGCGGGGGGCGTCCAGATTCGGCACAGGCAAAATGCGCCCTATGACAGAAACCAAGAAAACCCTGCTGCTGGTGGACGGCTCCAGCTACCTGTACCGCGCCTTCTTTGCCGGAGGCGGTGACATGAGCATCACGCTGCCCGACGGTACCGTGCAAAAGACCGGCGCCATCCGCATCATGGTCAACATGATGCAGTCACTGCGCAAGGAGTATCCGGCCGAGTACGTGGCCTGCGTGTTTGACGCCAAGGGCCCGACCTTCCGCGACGCCATCTATCCACAGTACAAGGCGCACCGCGACCCCATGCCCGATGACCTGCGCAGCCAGATCGCGCCCATCCACGAGGTGGTGCGTCTGCTGGGCTGGCCGGTGTTGGACGTGCCGGGGGTGGAGGCTGACGACGTGATAGGCACGCTGGCGGTGGCCGCAGCCAGTCAGGGCATCGAAGTCATCATCAGCAGTGGCGACAAGGACCTGGCGCAACTGGTCAACGAGCACATCTCCATCATCGACACCATGAACGGCAAGCGCCGCGACCTGGCTGGTGTGGAGGCCGAGTTTGGCGTGCCCGCGCGCCTGATGCTCGATTACCAGACCCTGGTCGGCGACACCGTGGACAACGTGCCGGGCGTGGCCAAGGTCGGCCCCAAGACCGCTGTGAAGTGGTTGCAGGAATATGGCTCGCTGCAAGGCGTGGTCGACAACGCCGCCAACATCAAGGGCGTGGTCGGCGAGAACCTGCGCCAGGCGCTGGACTGGCTGCCCACGGGCCGCACGCTGCTGACCATCAAGACCGACTGTGATCTGGATGGCTGGGTGGCAGGACTTCCAGCTATGGATTCCATAGCGGTTGGTGTCCAGGATACGGGGGCTCTGCGCGTATTTTGTGAAAAGTATGGGTTCAAGGGGCTGGCCAAGTCGCTGGAGGCCCAGGCTGCGAACGGAAATGGGGTCAAAGCCAGCTCCGCGTCGCTGCGTGGATCCGACCCCATTTTCGGGCGAGCGCCAAGCAATGCCCCCGGCCTGTTCGACGAGCCAGCAGCTGAAACGCCCACACCGCGCACCAGCAACCTGGCCTACGACACCATCCTGACTTGGGAGCAGTTCGACGCCTGGTTGTCCAAGCTGCAGTCCGCAGAACTCACCGCGCTGGACACCGAAACCACGTCCCTGGACGAGATGCGTGCTGAGATCGTCGGCATTTCCTTCAGCGTGGAGCCGGGCCAGGCCGCGTATATCCCGTTGACCCACCGTTACCCCGACGCGCCCGAGCAACTGAACCGCGAAGAGGTGCTGGCCAAACTCAAGCCTTGGCTGGAAAACCCCAAGGCCCTGAAGCTGGGCCAGCACATCAAATACGACCGCCATGTCTTTGCCAACCATGGCATTGAGGTGCGTGGTTATGCCCACGACACCATGCTGCAAAGCTATGTGCTGGAAGTGCACATGCCGCATGGCCTGTCCAGCCTGGCGCAGCGCCATCTGGGGCGCAGCGGCATCACCTTTGAAGACCTGTGTGGCAAGGGCGCCAACCAGATTGCATTCGACCAGGTGGACATTGCCAAGGCGGCCGAATACTCCTGCGAAGATTCGGACCAGACACTGGACGTGCACCGCGTGTTGTGGCCGCAATTGCAGGCTGATGACAAGTTGAAGTTCATCTACGAACTGGAAATCGCCAGCAGCGAGACGCTGTACCGCATCGAGCGCAACGGTGTGCTGATCGACGCGCCCACGCTGGCCAAGCAGAGCCATGAACTCGGTCAGCGCATCCTGCAGCTGGAGACCGAGGCCTATGAGATTGCGGGCCAGCCCTTCAACCTCTCGTCACCGAAGCAACTCGGTGAAATCTTCTTCGACAAGCTGGGCATGCCGGTGGTGAAGAAGACCGCCACCGGCGCGCGCAGCACCGACGAGGAGGTGCTGGAAAAACTGGCCGAGGACTACCCGCTGCCGGCCAAGCTGCTGGAGCACCGGGGTCTGGCCAAGCTCAAGGGCACGTACACCGACAAACTCGCGCAGCTTGCCCTGCCGCGCACGGGCCGCGTGCACACGCACTACGCACAGGCCGTGGCGGTGACCGGGCGTCTGTCCAGCAACGACCCCAACCTGCAGAACATCCCGATCCGCACGCCGGAAGGCCGCCGTGTGCGTGAGGCCTTTGTGGCACCGGCAGGCAGTGTGATTGCCAGTGCCGACTACTCGCAAATCGAGTTGCGCATCATGGCCCACATCAGCGACGATGCGGCGCTGCTCAAGGCCTTCCACGACGGCCTGGATGTGCACCGCGCCACCGCTGCCGAAGTGTTTGGCGTGGCTGTCGATCAGGTGAGCAGCGAGCAGCGTCGCTACGCCAAGGTCATCAACTTCGGCCTGATCTACGGCATGAGCGCCTTTGGCCTGGCCCGCAACTTGGGGATAGACAACACGGCGGCCAAGAACTACATCCAGCGTTACTTCGAGCGCTATCCGGGCGTCAAGACCTACATGGAAACCACGCGGGAGCTGGCCAAAAAACAAGGTTATGTGGAGACCGTTTTCGGTCGACGCCTGCAGCTCGCGGGCATCAAGAGCGCCCGGGGCGCACAACTGGCCGGCCTGGAACGTGCCGCCATCAACGCGCCCATGCAGGGCACGGCGGCCGATCTGATCAAGCTCAGCATGAACGCGGTGCAACAGGTGCTTGATACAGAGCAGCGCGGCACGAAGATGATCATGCAGGTGCACGACGAACTGGTGTTTGAAGTGCCGGAGCATGAGGTGGACTGGGTGAAGACCGAGATCCCGCGCCTGATGGCCGGTGTGGCGGACCTCAAGGTCCCGCTGCTGGCGGAGGTGGGTGTGGGGCCAAACTGGGACAAGGCACACTAAGGAAAAAAATGCTTAACCATGATCAACGCAGCGAATTCAACGCCTTGCTGCCCGGAAAAACCACAGAAGCCGGTGCCACCCGGCGCACCGCACTGAAAACTGCCTTGGGTGTGGGCTATGCCGCATCGACCATGCCAATCATGGCGCAGACCGCGATCAAGACGCCATCAACCGGCTTGAAGACCGGAGAGGGCGTCTATGAGGTCGACAAATTCCCGGTGCCGTTCTTTTTTGCGGCGCCCGAGGGAAAGAAGCACCTGCCGGTGATTCTGGTGGTTCAGGAGATTTTTGGGGTGCACGAATACATCGCCGATACCTGCCGCCGGTTTGCCAAAGCGGGCTATCTGGCAATTGCGCCCGAGCTGTATGCCCGCCAGGGCGATCCCGGCAGCTACGGTGAAATTGCCAAGTTGCTGAGCGAAGTGGTGGCCAAGGTGCCCGACGCACAGGTCATGGCTGACCTTGACGGTGCCGTGAAATGGACCGCAGCCAACGGTGGCAATCCGAAGAAGGTGGGGATCACCGGCTTTTGCTGGGGTGGCCGCATCACCTGGCTCTATGCCGAACAGAGCCGGCACGTCAGGGCTGCGGTGGCCTGGTATGGCCGGATGGAGGGTGCGGCGTCCAGCCTGACCCCCAAACACCCGATTGACCTGGTTGCGGACATCAAGGCTCCGGTGCTGGGCTTGTATGGCGGGGACGACGCCGGTATTCCGCTAACCAGCGTGAACCAGATGAAGGAGGCGCTGGCGCAAGCAGGCCAGAAAGGCAATGCCGCCGCCCGGGCCTGTGAGTTTGTGGTGTACCCTCAGGCTCCCCATGCGTTCCACGCGGACTACCGTCCGAGCTACCGCCAGGATGCCGCTGAAGATGGTTTCCGGCGTGCGCTGGAATGGTTCAAGGGGCATGGAGTCGGTTGACACGACCCCCGGGGTCGCCCACAGACCGCCTGATGGGGCGGTTTTGTATTTTTGTTTTTCATAAAAAGTGCTTATAGCCCTCGAATAATATGAGTTGTTTGCTATGACTTTGGTAGCAATATTGATGGGAACCCTGGTAGCCGGCATCGGCTCGGTGTGGCTGGCCGCGGCCCTGAGCTTTGGTGCACTGGCCCGTTACACCCAGCACATGCTGAGCCTTGCCGCCGGCGCGCTGATGGCGACGGCCTTCTTGCACCTGTTGCCCGAGGCATTCGAGAGCCAGGCTGCTGCCAAGGACCTGTTCCTGACCTTGTTGCTGGGGTTGGTGTTTTTCTTTCTGCTGGACAAGGCCGAGCTCTGGCACCACGGCCACGAGCACCACCACCATGGCGATGACCACGGCGCGGTACATGCCCACGATCACGATCACGATCACGGCCACAACCACACGCCGCCACAGGCCGGCAGCTGGGCCATCCTCACCGGCGACAGCGTGCACTGCTTTGGTGATGGCATCCTGATTGCGTCGGCCTTCATGGCCGACATGCGTCTTGGCGCCATCGCCTCGCTCGCCGTGCTGGCCCATGAGGTGCCGCACCACATGGGTGACCTGATGGTGCTGCGCTCGGGCGCCAGCAACAAGCGCATGGCGCTGGTCAAGGTGTCACTGGCGGGTGCCGTGACGGCGCTGGGCGGTCTGGCCGGCTACTGGCTGGTGGATTTGCTGCACGACTACCTGCCGTATTTTCTGGTCGTGGCGTCCAGCAGTTTTGTCTACGTGGCGTTGGCCGACCTGATTCCGCAGCTACAAAAACGCCTGACCCTGGCTGAGACGGTCGCACAGATCACCTGGCTGCTGGTCGGGATCGGCATGGTCACGGTGCTCAGTGGCCTGGCGCACGGGCACTGAGCCTGCGCGATCTGGTTATTCATCCCCTGCCTTCGGGGCGCACCGGGGGATATTGACTGTCACCACCGTACCAGCCCCTAGCGTGGACTGTAGGGATACATGGCCGCCCAGGGTTTTGGTCACCAGGTTTTCAACAATGGACATTCCCAGGCCGGTGCCGCCCTTGCCAATCTTGGTGCTGAAAAATGGTTCGAACATGTGCTTCAGCGTTTCCTCGGTAATACCTTTCCCGTTGTCCTGGAATGTCAGGGTTACCCACTCGCCCTCGGCCTGCGCCGCAATGGTGAACAGCCCGGGTGTTTTGTCGTCAAAGGCGTGGAGGTAGGCGTTGTTGATCAGGTTGATCACCACCTGTCCCAGGGGGCCGGGGTAGCTGTCCATCGCAATGTCCGGCGCCACGGCCAGCACCACGCGGTGGGGCTTGGACTTGAGGCTGGGCGCCAGGGTGTCTACCACTTCCTGTATGGCCTGGTGCAGGTCAAATGCGCGGCGCTGCTCGCTGGCCTGGTCGGCGGCGACCTGGCGGAAGTTCTTCAGCAGCTCTGCGGCCCGCTCCAGGTTGCGCACCAGCAGCGTATTGCCCTGTGCCACCTGCGCCACAAACTGGTTCAAGTCAGAGCGGCGCAACTGCCCGGAGGCGATCAACTTGTCGAAGTCCCGCGCCTGGTCAGCCAGCGTACTGGCAGTCATCATGCTGTTGCCCATCGGTGTTGCGAGCTCGTGGGACACACTGGCCGCCAGCGTGCCCAGCGTGGCGCGGGCTTCGCTGCGGGAGAGATCTTCCTGCGACCGGCGCAGGGTTTGCTGGGCAGCTTCCAGTTCGGCGGTCCGCTCTGCCACCCGGTTCTCCAGCGTGGCATTGAGCTCGACGATGCGGGCTTCGGCTTCCTTGCGCCGTGTGATGTCGGTCAGCGTGCCGGCGAATACCTCCGGTCTTCCGTTGGCGCTGCGCGACAACACCTTGCCCCTGCCGGCGACCCACAGCCAGCTACCGTCTTTCCGTCGATGGCGGTACTCGGCTTCGTAATGGTCAACCAGTCCGCGCGTGTGGGGCCGCAAGGCGGCGGTAACAATTGCGTGGTCATCGGGGTGGATATAGTCGTGCCAGTCGTATTTGGGCAGGGCCTCCCACTCGGCCAATGTCATGCCACTCATGGCAGCCCAGCGATCGTTCACTTCCAGTTTGCCCGTGGTGTAGTTGTAGGTCCAGGTGCCGGCATCGGTTGCCTCGATGATGTTCTGCAGCCGCTGGCGCTCGGATGCCAGGGTGTCCCGGACCTGCTGCGCCAGCAGCTGGGCCTGCAGCAGGCTGCGTCGGTTTTTCTGTACCCGCGCCACGGCCAGCAGCAGTAGGGCCGTGGTAACCAGTCCGGCACCTCGCACCCACGCAGACAAGTGCACCAAGCCGTTCGACCCAAAGGATGGCCTGGGGTGCAGCACAATTTCCCATGACTGGCGGGCAAAGTCCACCGTGGTGGCGAGCGCATTGGGTGCCGGGTTGCGTCTCAGGTCCATACCGGGTTTCAGGTCGCTTTCGGTGCCCAACCAGGTGTAAATGGGTTGCCTGTCTTTGGCATTGAGGTCATAGACCAGCATGTCCATTTTGACCTGGTCGGCACGCAAACTGGCCTCCTGAAACAGCGTCGGCAGGTTGATGACGGCCGCCATATAACCACCAACCGACTGGTCGGCACGGTACACCGGTGCCGATATGGCAATGCCTTTCGCGCTTGGTGTGGTGCTACCCGTCTTCAGGATGTCAAAGACGCCGGATGCCACCGGCTGGCCAACTACGCTGGACTCCAGCTTGGACTGCATGCGTTCGGGACTGGCGCCGAGGTCATAGCCGGCTGTGCCCGCGTCTTGCGGCCAGACGTAGAGCACGGGAATGTATTGGCCACGTCCATGCACAGGCTCCCAGCCCTTGCCGGTGCTGTCCGGCTGGACAACGCGGTAGTTGCGCTGGCCGCCCGCGCGTGCATCGGCTTCGAATCGGGATAGCCTGGCGGCCGGCACAATCGGTTGCCATTCCATCATGTTGATGCTGCGCAGGTTGACCGCAATTGATTCAACGTAGTTGTTGAACTGCTCGCGGCCCAGGCTTTGGTGGGACTCAATCATCAAGGCTGTGCCCCGCACCGCTTCGGTGATGCGGGTCAGGTCCAGGTCAAAGGCGCCCAGCACAGATTGGGTCGCCGCCATGCGCAACTCGCGTGCCCGCAAGGCCTCGGTTTCTTGCAGTGCGGCACCGGCAATCAGGCTCAATGTGGCGCCGGTCACCAGCACCAGCGTCAGCAGGAAAGGGTCTTTCCATTTGCGTGCTGGCGGGGTCACTGGATCGCCAGGAGTTGCAGTGCCTGTCATGGCTGCATTTTGAACGATATAGCCGGCTGCCGGAAGAGCCGGATCGCGGTTCGTCCGCCCGCAGGGGGCTGCCTAGCCCTGCGCCACCGGCCGGTCCGGGTCACTGCACCATTCGCTCCAGCTGCCGGCAAACAGTGCGGTTCGGCCCAAACCCGCAACTTCCATGGCGATGATGTTCGGCACGGCACTGACACCGCTGCCGCAGTGGTGCACCACTGCGGCAGGATCGCGCCCGCCGAGCAGCGCATCAAACTCGGCCCGCAACTGGGCGGCTGGCTTGAAGCGCCCGTCCGGCGCCATGTTCTCGGTGAAGGGCCGGTTCAGTGCGCCCGGAATGTGGCCAGCCACAGGGTCCAGTGGCTCCACCTCGCCGCGGTACCGGGGGGCACCGCGGGCGTCGATCAGCGCCTGGGCACCTTCGCCCGTGCTGCGTCCCAGGCGGCTTGCTACGGTTTCGATAGTGGCAAGACCAATCAATTCGGGGGCTAGCGCGTAGTTTGATGGTGATGTTTGGGGCTGGGGCCCGCTCGCAACCGCACCACCGGCGGCCTGCCAGGCTTGCAATCCCCCGTCCAGCACGGCTACGTTGTCGTGGCCTGCCCATTTCAGCATCCACCACAGGCGGCCGCAGTAGTTGGCGCTCTGGCGGTCGTAGACCACGGCCTGCATGCCGTTTGTAAAGCCCACGGAACCCAGCCATGCCGCAAAGGCTTCGCGTGTGGGCAGCGGGTGGCGTCCACCACTGGCGCTGGTGCCGGGGGCTGCCTTGCCCGTCACCGGGTCTTTCGCGGCGCTCAGGTGCAGGTCCAGGTGGGCGTAGATGGCGCCGGGGATGTGGGCCTCGGTGTACATGGCAACGCCGGCCTGCGCGTCCGTCAGGTTGAAGCTGCAGTCAAACACCATGAAGGCTTGCCCGCTGGCCTGCAGGGTCTTCAGTTGGTCAACGGAGATCAGGGTGGTGTACATGGCTTCTTCCTCAGTGGTCTTCGGCAGGGGTGTTCGGCATGGCACGCGCGCGCAGGGCCGTGGCCAGTATGCCGCTGGTCACGATGACGGCAATGCCAATCCAGCCAATAGGGGCAATCTGGTCGCCAAACAGGGTCAGGCTGTAGATGGCGGCAAACACGATGCCGCTGTACTGCATGCTGGCCACCACCAGCGTGGCGCCGTGGCTATAGGCGCGCGTCATGCACCATTGGCCCAGCGACGCCAGCACGCCAATCGGGATGACCCAGGCCGCGGCTGTGAAGCTGACCTCGGACCACGGCGTGAAATCGGTAAACAGGGCGCCGACCGCCCCCACGACCACGGTGCCGACCGAGAAATAAAACACCGTGCGGACCTCGGGTTCGCCGACCTTGCCCAGCGCCGTGACCTGCATGTAGGCCAGTGCCGCGCCCATGCCCGACAGCAGGCCGATGACGCCGGCAAACAGCTGGTTCTGGTCAATGGTGGGGCGCAACGTCAGCACCACGCCGACAAAGCCCAACAACACCGTGCCCAATAGGGGCCCCTGGCGCTGTGCCTGGCCGTAGAGCAGGCCGCCGCCGACGATGAAGGCCGCCACCCAGACGCCGCTCATGTAGTTCAGCGTCATGGCGGTGGCCACCGGCAGGTGGGCAATGGCGTAGAACCAGGCGCTGAGTGACAGGATGCCGATGGCGCTGCGCCACACATGCATCATGGGCACAGGCGTGCGCAGGGGGGTGCCGCTGGCCCGCAGCACCACGGCCATGAAGACCACGCTGACGATGCCGCGGTAGAACACCAGCTCCAGCGTGCCGAAACTGGCGGATGCGAACTTGATCCCGACTGCCATGGTGGCAAACAGGAACGAGCCCAGCACCATCCACAGGGCTTGCACTAGATGCCCATTTGGCGGCGGTACCACTGGTGGAAGTGGGGCATGCCGTCTTCCATCGGGCTTTGGTAGGGGCCGACCTCGTTGTCACCGCGCGCCAGCAGGGCGGCACGACCGGCGTCCATGCGTTCGCCGATCTCGTCGTCCTCGATGCAGGTCTCGTTGTAGGCGGCCTGTTGGGCCTCGACAAACTCGCGCTCGAAGGCGGCGATTTCCTCGGGGTAGTAGAACTCGACCATGTTCATGGTCTTGTTCGGCCCCATGGGGTGCAGCGTGGACACGGTCAGCACATGCGGGTACCACTCCACCATGATGTGCGGGTAGTAGGTCAGCCAGATCGCACCCTGCTCGGGCGGCTTGCCATTGCGGTAGGCCAGCAGGGCCTTCTGCCAGCGCTCGTACACGGGGGAGCCGCCGGTGGTGTCGGCCTTGGCCAGCTGCGCGGCCACGCCCACGGTCTGCACCGAGAAGTTGTCGGCAAACTGCCAGCGCAGGTCGTCACAGGTCACGAACTTGCCCAATCCGGGGTGGAAGGGGCCGACGTGGTAGTCCTCCAGATAGACCTCGATGAAGGTTTTCCAGTTGTAGTTGCACTCGTGCATGACCACCTTGTCCAGCACAAAGCCCTCAAAGCTCAGCGCATCGCGCAGGCGCATGCCGGCCAGGTCGGCGGCCACATCGCGACCGTTTTGCTCGAACAGCAGGCCGTTCCACTCCTGCAGCGGGTAATTCTTCAGGTTCAGGCAGGGGTCCTGGTTGAAGTGCGGCGCACCCATCAGCGTGCCGGCTGGCACGGGGGCACCCTGGGTGTTGGCACCGGCATAGGTCCAGCGGTGCAACGGGCAAACGATGTTGCCGCCAGCACTGGCGACCTGGCGGCCATGGTCCGTAACCGGGTTCACCAGCGAATCGCGGCCCTTGAGCATGATGGCCTGGCGGTGGCGGCAGACGTTGGAGACCAGCTCCACCACCCCGCTGGCATTGCGCACCAGTGCACGCCCCTCCAGCTCCTGCGGCAGGGCGTAATAGTCCCCGACATTGGGCACGGCTGAGGTATGCCCCACATAACGGGGCCCTTGCTGAAAGATACTTTTCAGTTCGCGCTGGTACAGCGCCTCGTCAAAATAGCTTGAAACGGATAGTTGCGACGCAGTATCGGCTGGCTTTGTCGAAACCGGCATGCCTAGGGGCTTTGCGGGGGGGGTGACTTTCGTTGGAAAGTCATCTATGCACAATGTTTGCACAATTCTCGGTCCTCTAGATGCAAAACCCCCGTTGCCGGGGGTTCGGTGAGGCAGCTACCTTGAGAGCTGCCTAGGGGTTTGGATTGTAACTCGGTGGACAATGCCCTTTACCGCTCCAAGCGCCTAAAATCGCGTTTTTCAGTTTTCCGTCCACACCCATGACCAAGGCCAGTGCCAAACCCGTTCCCGCCGCCGACTCCCCCATGGTCAACGCCCTGCCGGCTACCTATGAGGGTGCCCTCGGTGAGCTGGAACAGCTGGTTGCGCAACTGGAATCCGGTGCCATGCCGCTGGACCAGTTGCTGGCGGGCTACCAGCGCGGCGCCCAGTTGTTGCAGTTTTGCCGTGACAAGCTGCAGGCGGTGGAAGACCAGATCAAGGTGCTGGATGAAGGCACACTCAAGGCATGGAAACCCCAATGAGCGGCATGGCGTCTGATATGGCAAGCCCCGCACGCCTGGCATCGACGGCTTTTGACCTCGACACCTGGGCGGGTGTTCGCCTGGTGCAGGTCGAACAGGCGCTGGACCGCTGGGTCACCTCCGACGTGCCGCAAGGCCTGAGCCATGGTGCGCCGGCCGAACTGGTGGATGCCATGCGCTACGCCGTTCTCGACGGCGGCAAACGGCTGCGACCCTTGCTGGTGCTGGCGGCGCACGAGGCAGTGTGCGACGAAGACTGCGTCACATGCTTCGCAGCAGCACTGCGCGCGGCCTGTGCGGTGGAGCTGATCCATGCCTATTCCCTGGTGCACGACGACATGCCCTGCATGGACAACGACGTGCTGCGCCGTGGCAAGCCCACCGTGCACGTGCAGTTTGGCGAGGCCAGTGCCTTGCTGGCAGGTGATGCGCTGCAGGCCCTGGCCTTTGAGCTGCTGACCCCGCAGGACGGTTCGGTGGCGCCGACGGTGCAGGCCAATCTGTGCGGCCTGCTAGCGCGCGCCGCCGGCAGTGCCGGCATGGCCGGCGGGCAGGCCATCGACCTGGCCAGTGTCGGCTTGCCGCTGACCGAGTCCCAATTGCGCGAAATGCATGAACTCAAGACGGGTGCTCTTCTGCAGGCCAGCGTCGTCATGGGTGCGCACTGCGGTGCACCGGAGCCGCATGCCCTGCGGGCACTGCGGGCCTATGGGGCAGCCATCGGCCTGGCGTTTCAGGTGGTGGACGACATACTGGATGTCACCGCCGACTCGACCACACTCGGTAAAACTGCCGGCAAGGACGCCGACAACAACAAACCGACCTATGTGTCCCTGATGGGGTTGCAGGCCAGCCAGGCCTACGCACAGCGACTGCTGGCCCAGGCCAGGCTGGCGCTGGATGACAGCGGCTTGCCGCAGACCCGGACACGGGCGTTGCTGGCGTTGGCCGACATGGTGGTCAACAGGGCCAATTGACGCCCAAAGATATTTGTGAAAACAGCCGCCAGCCCTCGAATACTGTGTGCAAGCCGCTCCTAAAAATATAGCATATGTCAAAAAAACAATATCCACTGCTGCACACCATCAACTCACCCGAGGACCTGCGCCTGGTGCCACGCGACCAATTGCGGGAACTGACCGACGAGTTGCGGGAATTCTTGCTGCACAGCGTGGCCAAAACCGGCGGGCATCTGAGCTCCAACCTGGGTACGGTCGAGCTCACCGTGGCGTTGCACTATGTGTACAACACGCCGCACGACCGCGTGGTCTGGGATGTGGGCCACCAGACCTACCCGCACAAGATCCTGACCGGTCGGCGTGACCGCATGGACACGCTGCGCCAACTCGGTGGCCTGAGCGGCTTCCCGCAGCGCTCCGAGAGCGAATACGACACCTTTGGCACGGCGCACTCCAGCACGTCCATTTCCGCCGCGCTGGGCATGGCGCAGGCCGCGCGCATCCAGGGCATAGATCGCCACGCGATTGCCGTCATCGGCGACGGCGCCATGACGGCGGGCATGGCCTTTGAGGCACTGAACAATGCCGGTGTTTCGGAATGCAACCTGTTGGTCATCCTGAATGACAACGACATGAGCATCAGCCCGCCCGTGGGGGCGCTGAACCGGTACTTTGCGAAGCTCATGAGCGGACGTTTCTATGCGTCGGCCAAGAACGCCGGCAAGACCGTGCTCAAGGGCGCGCCGCCGCTGTTTGAGCTGGCCAAGCGCCTGGAAGAGCACGCCAAGGGCATGGTGGTGCCAGCTACGCTGTTTGAAAAATTCGGCTTCAACTACATCGGCCCGATCGACGGGCACGATCTGGACTCGCTGATCCCCACGCTGGAGAACATTCGCCAGCTCAAGGGCCCGCAATTCCTGCACGTGGTCACCAAGAAAGGCCAGGGCTACAAGCTGGCCGAGGCCGACCCGGTGGCCTACCATGGCCCCGGCAAGTTCGACCCCAGCGTGGGGCTGCAAAAGCCCGCGGTGGCGGCCAAGACCACCTTCACCCAGGTCTTTGGCAGCTGGTTGTGCGACATGGCGCAGGCAGACCCCCGCCTGGTTGGCATTACCCCGGCCATGCGCGAAGGTTCCGGCATGGTCGAGTTTGAGCAGCGCTTCCCCGAGCGCTACTTTGATGTGGGCATTGCCGAACAGCACGCCGTGACCTTTGCCGCGGGCCTTGCCACCGAGGGCTTGAAGCCCGTGGTGGCCATCTATTCGACTTTTTTGCAGCGCGCCTACGACCAACTGATCCACGACGTGGCCATCCAGAACCTGCCGGTGGTGTTTGCGCTGGACCGCGCTGGCCTGGTCGGTGCCGATGGCGCCACCCATGCCGGTGCCTACGACATCGCCTACCTGCGCTGCATCCCCAACATCAGCGTGGCCTGCCCGTCGGATGAAAACGAATGCCGCCAGTTGCTCAGTACAGCGTTTGCGCAGAACCACTCGGTGGCCGTGCGCTACCCGCGCGGAGCCGGGGCGGGCGTTGCGCTGCAGGCCGGACTCGAAGGCCTGCCCTTTGGCAAAGCTGAAATCCGCCGTGCCGGCAAGGGTATCGCCATCCTGGCGTTTGGCACCCTGCTGCACCCGGCGCTGGAAGCGGCCGAGAAGCTCGGTGCCACCGTGGTCAACATGCGCTGGGCCAAGCCGCTGGACACCGAACTGCTGCTGCAGGTGGCACGCAGCCACGATGCGCTGGTGACCGTGGAAGATGGCTGCGTCATGGGTGGCGCTGGCAGCGCCGTACTGGAGGCCCTGCACGCTGCCGCAGTGGAGCTGCCCGTGCTGCAACTCGGTCTGAAAGACGCGTTCATCGAGCACGGCGATCCTGCGAAATTGATGACATTGCAGGGCCTGGATGCGGCCGGCATTCAGGCTTCGATTGCACGGCGCTTTGCCGCCCTGTTGGCGCCGATGGTGCGTGCCGCTTAGGTTGCTGCGCGCATTCCTTGCAGAATCCTGAAGAGCGGCGCTTTGGGCAGTTTTCGAGGGAAAACCCCCACGTTTTGCAGTTCGTGGGTTCCTACAATCCGAAATGACTCACAGCAGTCCTTACCGTGTGGAAGTTCCTGCGCGGCAAGATTGTTTCAAACCTCTTTTGGAGTACCACGAATGGATCGTCGTTCAATTATCAAAAACGCTGGCATTGCCGGCGTGTTGGCTGCAGGTGCCGCACCAGCGGTGCACGCTCAAGGTGCCGCCATTCGCTGGCGCCTCGCATCGAGCTTTCCCAAGGCGTTGGACACCATTTTTGGTGCGGCCGATACCTTCGCCAAGAAAGTCGGCGAAATGTCCGGTGGCAAGTTCACCATCACCACCCACGCCGGTGGCGAGTTGATGCCTGCCTTTGGTGTGGTGGACGGTGTGCAGAACGGCACCGTTGAAATGGCCCACACAGCGCCTTACTACTTCCATGGCAAGGACGAAACCTTTGCACTGGGCTGCGCCATTCCCTTCGGATTGAACAGCCGCCAGATGACCGCCTGGATGTACCAGGGCAACGGCGGCAAGCTGATGCGCGAGTTCTACGCCAAGTACAACATCGTCAACTTCCCCATGGGCAACACCGGTGCCCAAATGGGCGGTTTCTACCGCAAGGAAATCAAGTCCGCTGCTGACATCAAGGGCATGAAGATGCGCATCGGCGGTTTTGCCGGCCGCGTGTTTGAGCGCATGGGTGGTGTGCCACAAAACATTCCTGGCGGTGAGATCTACACTGCGCTGGAGAAGGGCACCATTGATTCCGCCGAGTGGGTTGGTCCATATGATGACCAGAAGCTGGGCCTGAACAAGGTGGCTCCCTTCTACTACTACCCCGGATGGTGGGAAGGCGGCCCTCAGCTGGACCTGTTCGTCAACGACAAGGCCTATGCCGGTTTGTCCGCCGAAAACAAGGCCATCATCGAATGCGCCGCGGCCATGGCGCACACTGAGATGCAAGCCAAGTACGATGCCAAGAACCCCGCTGCCCTCAAGCAGTTGGTAGGCGCTGGCACCAAGGTATTGCCCTTCCCCAAGGACGTGCTGGAACTGGCGTTCAAGGAGGCAACTGCACTGTACGAGGAAGTGGGTGCCAAGAACGCAAACTGGAAGAAGGTCTTTGCAGACTATTCGGAATTCCGCAAGGACCAAAACCTGTGGTTCCGCTTTGCAGAAGCGCGTTTTGACGACTTCCTGCAGGCACAAAAGCTGTAATCAGAAGCTACTGTGTCAAGAAAAAACCCGCTTCGGCGGGTTTTTTTGTGTGTTGGTGAACGGTGTCCCTGTTTGGCCAGGTCTTTCACAGCGAGGGCAGATCAGGCCATGCCTGCGTGTCAAAACGCCTGGTCCCAGCGTATCGACAGGCGAATGGCAGCGTTGATCAACCCGACCATGCTGTAGGTCTGGACAAAGTTGCCCCACTGCTCGCCCGTGCGCAAGTCCATGTGCTCTGCCAGCAATCCATGGCGATTGCGACAGGACAATAGCTTCTCAAACAGCGCGCGCGCCTCCTCCCGGCGATTGAGGGAGACCAACGCGGTGACATACCAGAAGGTGCACACAAGGAATGCATTTTCTGGCGCTCCAAAGTCATCCACTTCGACATAGCGAAAGATGAAGTCACCGCGGCGCAAGTCGTGTTCCACCGCCGCGACCGTGCTTGCAAAGCGTGGATCGTCGGCTTCCAGAAATCCGAGTTCCACCAGAAGCAGAAGGCTGGCATCCATTGCATCGCCCTCAAAGGTTGAGGCGAAAGCCCCGCGTGCCGTGCTCCAGGCCCGTTTGCTGATGGTGGCGTGGATGGAATTTGCGTGGTCCTGCCAGTAGTGTTCACGCTCAGTCAGTTGCAATTGCTTGGCAATGCGTGCCAGGCGGTCGCAGGCGACCCAGCACATGACGGATGAAAACGTGTGCACGCGTGCGCTGCCACGGAGTTCCCAAAGGCCCGCATCCGGCTGGTCGTGGCATCGCCGCGCTTGTTCACCCAGGGGCTCCAGGTGCCGGAAAAGAGCCTCATCGCCGCGACGCGTCAGGCGCTGGTCAAAGAAAATGTGGGTGGCCGCAAGGATGGCGGAGCCATACACGTCGTGCTGAATCTGTTGGTGCGCCTGGTTGCCAATGCGCACCGGGCCCATGCCACGGTAGCCATCCAATGTCGAGACTTCGCTTTCATGCAAATGCGCGCGTCCATCAATGCCGTAGACCGGCTGTAGCGCTCCACCCGCGGTGCCAGCCGCAATGTTGATGATGTAGGCGATATACCGCTCCATGGTGTGGGTGGCGCCCAGTCGATTCAGCACATTGACGACGAAATAACTGTCGCGCAACCAGCAAAACCGATAGTCCCAATTGCGGATACTGCCCGCCGCTTCGGGGATGGACGTCGTCATGGCCGCGATGATGGCGCCGGTGTCGTCATACGCGTTGAGTTTGAGCGTAATGGCGGCGCGAATGACTTCGGTTTGCCATTCGAACGGTATGGCCAGGTTGCGCACCCAGTTACGCCAGTACTGGGTGGTTTCTTCCAGGAATCGCCGTCCAAGCTCGCTGACCGTCTCGTTGATGGTTTCATCCGCGCCCAGCAACAGGGTCACGCTGTCGTCGAGCAGGAACGAAGTCTCCTGCAAGATCGCAGTGAGTGATGCATCGGTCGTCAGTCGCAACGTGAGGCTAGGAGCCACGTAGCGGATGTGATTGCTACCCCAGGTCACGGTCGGTCGGCTGGCTCCGTTGTCACACGCTGGGCGCATGCGCAGCACCAGTCGTGGGCTGCCACTTAGCCGTTGAATGCGGCGCACCAGCATCATGGGGTGAAAGCTGCGGCCGTGTTGTTTGAAACGGGGAGCGAAGTCGGTGATTTCAATGGCACCACCGAATGCGTCGTACAGCCGAGTGACCAGAACGGCCGTGTTCTCCAGATAGGTTTGCTCGCTGCGTGCACAGTCTGCAAGATCCACTGAAAAAAAGCCAAAGTCGTCTTCGGACTTCAGCAGCGCGCAGAACATGGGGTCCGCGTCAAAGCGGGGGAAACACGCCCAACTGATCATTGCCTTGGTATCAACCAGGGCCCCAATCGTGCAATTGCCTATCAGGGCCAGATCAAGATCTCTCATACGGTACCTCTGTTCTTAACGCGGTCAAGGCCAAGCCCAGCCAGTGGCGCACAGCGGCCACATCACGCAACCGAAATCGGGCGCAACTGGGACCATTTCCCACTTTGATCGACACGCCACCTAGTGCATTGACGGCCGCAAAGCCCTGCTCATCATTTTGATCGTCGCCGATGAAAACGGGAAGACGACCCTTGAAGGGCGACTCAGCCAGATACTCTCCAATGGCCGTGCCTTTGTCGACGCCCGCCGGCTTGATCTCGACGACGAACTTGCCACGCTGCAATTCCAGCCCTTGACCATGTACTCGCAGAAGTTGGTCCATCAAGCGATGCACGTAGGCTCCCAGCATCGGCGCCTGCCGGTAGTGCAAAGCCAGCGTCAGGCCTTTGTCTTCGAGGATCAGCGCCGGTTGCCGCGCAAGCAAGGGCCCCAGAGCGTCCTTGATGGCACCTTTTGCAGCGGGTGGTGTTGCGTGAATCCAGAGGCGTCCGCTGCTGTCCCGGCGTTCCAGGCCATGCAGCCCCGCCAAGGGCAACTGCACCAGTTTGATGCGGTCTTGCAGATCAGAAATCATTCGGCCGCTGACCAGGGCCAATGCCCCCCCGCAGGCGACATGGAGACTAGCGATCAATTGCAGCAGTGGTTCCTCGACCAGGACCGCCTGCGGCGTCTTGGCCAAGCTGAGCAAAGTGCCATCCACGTCCAGAAAAAAGGCCCAACTCAATTGGGGCGCGGGTGGTGGCGTGTGGCGTGCTCTTTCCATCAGTCCGCTCTTTCCGGCTTGCCCACCAGTCGGCGCCGTTTGCGCTTGGACGCCGCGTCCAGCAGCATGCGACCCGCCCAGCGGAATACATTGAACTCAGCGACCAGGCCCCGCATCAGGCGCATGCGGTCACGCTGCTCCAGGTCGGGCATGCTCAGCGCCAGGTGCAATGCCGCGGCACACTGGTCGGAATCATAGGGATTGACAATCAGTGATTCAGGCAACTCCCGGGCAGCGCCCGTGAATTCCGACAGGATCAGCACACCCCGCTCATCGTCGCGTGCCGCGACAAACTCCTTGGCCACCAGGTTCATGCCATCGTGCAGACTGCTGACAAAACACAGGTCCGACGCGCGAAAGTACTCGTACACCTGTGGGGTTGCGTGTTGCTCGACTTTTAGCACGATGGGGGGCGGTCCCCGTCGATCAAAGCGTGCGTTGATACGCGCCGCCAGTGCTCGGACTTGTGCCTCATGGTGCTGGTATTCGTCGATGCTGGAACGCGTTGGCGCGGCGATTTGAACAAATGTGAATCGGCCAATCCAGTCGGGATTCAACTCCAGCAGCCGCTCAATGGACCGAAAGCGTTCCAGTATTCCCTTGGTGTAGTCCAGCCGGTCCACGCCTATGCCCAGCTTGTGCTCCTGTGGCAAGCCATTG
This sequence comes from Rhodoferax sp., assembly GCA_030645355.1. Taxonomy (GTDB): domain Bacteria; phylum Pseudomonadota; class Gammaproteobacteria; order Burkholderiales; family Burkholderiaceae_C; genus Allorhodoferax. The sequence goes on from JAUSNJ010000014.1 coordinate 25,868, forward strand.
CGCGAGCGGATCTCGCTGCGGCACTCCGGCACGCTCTTTTTCAGCAGTGCGGGCTCCGGTGGCCACTCGATCGAAATGGGATACCGCCGCACGGCCGTCATCTTGCCGCCAAAGGAAACATCAAAGGACTCGCGGTCCACACGTGCCTCCAGGAAACGGTCCACCGTGTCGACAAAATTATTGCAGTGGAACTGGGTATGGAAGCCCATGATGCTGCTGCCCAACATGCCCGCCAGTATCTCTTCACGCCAGGGGCAGATGGCGAAGGACTCCGGGTTAGGCCATGGGATGTGCCAAAAGCTGATGATCGTGGCGTCTGGCAGTTCGTCGCGAATCATCTTGGGCAGCAGTGCAAAGTGGTAGTCCTGCACCAGCACAATCGGGTTGCGGGTCTTGGACTCCTTCACTACCGCCTGGGCGAACTTGCGGTTGACGGCGACGTACTGCGCCCAGTCGCTGGACCGAAAGATCGGACGCACGTGGGCAATATGGCATAGGGGCCACATGCCTTCATTGGAAAAACCATAGTAGTAGCCGGCTTCCTCTTCCGGTGTCAGCCAGACGCGGCGGATCTGATACGCAGGATGCTCAGGCGGCACCGCAATGCGATCATGGCTATCGACCACCTCCTGGTCGGCCGACCCGCTGCCGTGGGCGATCCACGTGCCCGAGCAAGCCCGCATGATGGGCTCCAACGCCGTCACCAGACCACTGGCGGGACGCTGCACCTCGACCATTTCGCCCCGTCGCTGGTGGATGTAGGGCTCACGGTTTGACACCACAATCACATCCTCGCCGCGCAGTTCACCGTGCAGAATGGTCCGCAGCGTATCGGGCGACCAGGTCAGCTGGCTTTCGTCGCGTGCGCGGTTCTCGGATTCCAATTCTTTGATGAGACGCTGCAGGTCCCTGGCGATGGGCTTGAAGCCTGGAAGGCTTGACTGGGGGGATACCTCCGGTCGGCGTAACAAGCCCTCACCGCGCAACAAGGCTTGCATACCGGCCATCCAGCCCCGCCACGACAATTGGGCAACGACCACGGTAATCAGCGATACGGCCGCCGCCAGTGCCATGAATACATAGAACAGGTAGCGTTTGGTCTCTTCGCTGCGACGGGTCATGAAGCTCATGTCGTGCACCAGTACCAAGTGCCCGGCTGCGGTGGTGGTTGGCGTCGTTGTGTCGGTTTCTGTCGTTGTGTCGGTGACCGCCGGTGTGTCGGTGTTTACAGGTAAGACGGCGACATGCAGCAGGCCTCTGGCGCCTGACAGCAATTGCTCCCCCGGCGCTTTCCACCGCTGCAGGCTGGCGCAGGTTACTTCGGCGGGCAGCGTGCGGCTCGCCAGCATGGGGGCCGTCGTTGTGGCGCAGTAACCAATGGCGTAGAGACGTTCATCCTGCAAAATCCGGTTGAAGAATTCACTGGTCTTTGCCTTCTTGCCGGCTGCCAGTTGCTCCAGCAGTGGCCCGTGAATGGTATTGGCGATCAGTTCGGCGCGAATCTCGATATCCCGCACAAACCAGCGTAGCGTCATCCGGTCTACAAGTGGCGCCACAGCGTAGGCGATCCCGGCCAGGACCAGCAGCAAAGGCAGTACAAAGCGCAAAGATAGTCTCATGGATACTCCTCAATGCAATATTTGATGCTGGATCAGATAGACTCCCGCCCCCGCCAGATAGCCTACGAGCGCAAGGCCACTGATCTTCTTGACGTACCAGAAGAAGTGAATCTTCTCCAGTCCCATGGCCGCAACACCGGCCGCCGAGCCAATGATCAATATTGATCCACCGGTGCCGGCACAGTAGGCCAGGAACTCCCAGAAAAAATGGTCCGGCGGGTATTGGGCCAGACTGTACATGCCCATGGCCGCCGCCACCAGCGGTACGTTGTCCACAATGGCGCTGGCCACGCCGATAAGCATCACGATGACGGACTGGTGGCCAATGGTCTTGTCCAGCCACTGCGCCAGCGCAGTCAGGATGTGGGTGTGCTCCAGGGTTGCGACCGACAGCAGGATGCCGATAAAAAACACCAGCGATGCCATGTCAATCCGGCTCATGGCGTGCACCAGTGTGAGCGGCTGGCGGGTGCCCTCATCCATATTGCGATGCACCAGGTCACCCACCACCCACAGGATACCCAGGCCAAACAGTATGCCCATGAACGGGGGGAGGTCGGTCACTGTTTTGAACACGGGGACCGCCACCAAAATGCTGAGCCCGAGGAAGAACATCAGGTTGCGTTCAAACACGGTCGTGTTCTGCTTCTCAGTGGTTTGTTCACGCGCAGGCGCCACCACCCGTTGTCCGCGCAGGACATGGGCCACAATGGCCAGCGGGACCAGCATGCTGACCAGAGAGGGCAGTATTACTCCCTTGACGATGGCCAGGCTGGTGACCTGCCCACCAATCCACAGCATGGTGGTTGTCACATCACCAATGGGCGACCAGGCACCGCCGGAGTTGGCCGATATGACGATGATGCCGGCAAAGAACAGCCGGTCATCGTGTTTGGCCAGCAGCTTGCGCATCAGCGAAATCATGACAATGGTGGTGGTCAGGTTGTCCAGGATGGCACTGAGAAAAAAGGTGACAAACCCGACCAGCCACATCAGCGTGGACAGTTTGGTGGTTTTGATGCGGGTGGTGATGACATCGAAGCCGTGGTGTGCATCGACCACTTCCACAATGGTCATGGCCCCCATCAGGAAGAACACGATCTGCGCCGTTCCCATCAGGGACTCGCCTAACTGTTCGCCCACCAGGTGGGCATCGCCCACCGACACGGCGTAGATCGTCCAGAGCAGGCCAGCCCCCACCAGGGCGGAGCCCGACTTGTTGATTTTGAGCGGGTGTTCCAGTGCAATCGCCGCGTAGACGATTACAAAGATGGCGATCAGAGCGGCGAGCACAAGAGGGGGATGGCTGGAGAGCAGGGGCATGGTCGTAGTTACTCCGCGTGGCGGCCCGACCAGCGCATCAACCTGTCACGCTGCAATACGCAACGTGTACACCCTGGGCCATTCTATGTGGTGACGAACACGTAACCGAACGATGGGCCTGCACTCAGATTTGTGCCAGGGGCGTTTCTTCTGCCGCTTCGTCGGCATTTAGCACGTCAATCAGCTTGCCAAGGTCTTCGTCCAGGCGCAGCAAGGTGTCTCCACTCAAACTGCTCAGTGCATCCGGAAGCACACCCTCAAACGGGCCAGGTACTTTCTTCAAAAGCCGTGATCCGGCTGGCAAGATTTTGAGTCGCACATTACGCCGATCATCGGGGGCTTTTTCCAAAGTGATCAGTTCTTTGCGGAGCAAGGTCTTGATCAAATTGCTGGCAGTGGATTGGTGGACTTCCATGTTCGAGGCAACCTCGCCCATGCCAATGCCGGGGTTCGCTTTGATCACACTCAGCGCCCAAACCTGGGCGCCGCCCAGTCCCACTTGCTTCTCCATCTGTCGGAAATGGGTGCGTACCGCGTTGAATACCACTCGGAATCGGCGCAATACCTTGGCGGGTGTGACCGATTCAACTGGCAAGGGGGCTGCGGATTTCATGGCTTTAACGTACTTTGACTTTGACCCCCTGATGATAGGGTTCAAACGCTGTCACATCCTAGCGCCGGCAGCTTTCTCACTGCACGGCAAGTTGTTCCCGCAGCTTCTTCATCAACAAGTCTTCAAACGTATAGAAGCCTTTGTCGCAAAGTACCAGTTCATTCAATGCAAACGCGGCTCCCGTGCCAAACGCCTCGCGTTTGATCGAGTCATGTGTAAGTCGCACTGTTTGATAGGGAAACCCAAAAATCACCTCGTGGTGCCCAACAATTCCGCCAAGTCGCAGGGACGTTATTTTTTCCGATCCCAACTCCAGGCTCTCGGCAATTTTCCTTGCGGTGCCTGAAACCTCCGGCTTTTCCTTGAAGTGTTGCTCCAGGATTTCGACGTCTGCAAACGGGGCGATGCTCCTCAGCAACTTGGCTGCCATGATCAAAAAGTTGATTCCCAAAGTGATGTTGGGGGAGCACAGAATGCGGGTGTACCCACCAAGACTGCGGGCATAGTCGAGCTGGGTCTCCGTGTAGGCCGAGATGGCGCTGACCAACACCATGTTTCTGCGCTTAAGCTCTTCGCCATATTTCATCAATGACTCAGGTACTGAAAAATCAACGAGCGCATCTACGGGGTGGGCATCAAGCCAGTTTGAAAAAATGATTCCTTCAAGCCCGATCAGCGGAATTTCACTCCCTTGAAGCGTTTGAAAATCTGCGCAGGCTGAGCGTCGTGCAACCCAACACAACTCAAAACGAGGATCGTCCCTTAACACTTGAGCCACTGCGTGGCCCGCCTTGCCATACCCGATTAGTCCTATCTTGATCAATGGGCTGTCTCCTTATGCCTGTAGTGTGAGAGAAAAATACATTTGCTAAAATATACATCATGTATTTGTTGCAATGTATTATTGCGAACATCAATATCACCGCCAACAATCGCACGTAAAGCAAATATGCGCCCGCATCCCGATATTCCAACGGCTTTCAAAAAAGAACTCTCCGATTGGCATATGTGGACGGGCCGCGGTGTGGTCATAGCGTTCGCCGCATTGGCAGGTGCGACGGTGGTCGCATTTACGTGGCTTGCGGAGCATGCGCTGGCCCAGTTCTTCCTGTTTCAGAAAGCCTATTGGTGTGGCCCACTGCTCTGGATGCCCTTTTCGACTGCGGCCATTGTCTGGCTCACCTTGCGATTTGCGCCCGGTGCTGCTGGGTCGGGAATCCCTCAGGTCATTGCGGCACTGGAGCCGCAGGCCAGTGGCGGTGTTCGTCAGTTGTATGTGTCGGTAAAGCTCTCGATCGCCAAAATCCTGCTGACGGCCTGGGGCTTGTTGGCGGGCCTATCCATTGGCAGGGAGGGACCTTCCGTCCAAATTGCAGCCGGAGTGATGCACCATGCCAGACGGTGGATGCCAAAGCGTGCGCACATCTCGGACCATAGCCTGCTTATTGCTGGCGGCGCGGCAGGAATAGCCGCCGCATTCAATACACCGCTGGGTGGCGTGATGTTCGCCATAGAGGAGCTTTCGAAAAAGTCCGATCAACGCAGCAACAGTTTGGTACTCGTTGCGATTGTGGTGGCGGGTCTGATGGGTGTTTCAGCGTATGGCAACGCAAGCTACTTTGGCATCATTCGCGTGGAAGGTTTTGGCTCGGCGCTGATCTTTCCGGCAGTCCTGGTGGCCGTATGCTGTGGAGTCGCGGGCGGACTCTTTTCACGGCTGCTGATCGTGTCACTATCAGGAAGCTCTTCGGATTGGTTCAGCAAGTCCCGTAGAAACTTCCCCGTCATTTTTGCCGCTGGTTGCGGATTTGCTGTCGCAATCCTGGGCGTTGTCAGCAACGGGGAAACTTACGGGAGTGGCTATGCGCACAACCGCGCCATGCTGGAAAACACCAGCGACACGTCATCTCTCTATGTTCTTTTGAAATTTGTTGCAACGTGGCTTTCTACCTGGTCCGGCGTGCCGGCCGGCGTTTTTGCGCCATCGCTGGCCATTGGTGGAGCCTTGGGCAACGATATCGCGCAACTCACCTCCTACGCCAACGCACCGACATTGATCGCCTTAGGCATGGCTGGCTTTCTCGCTGCAGTCACTCAGGCACCCCTTACTGCGTTCATCATTGTCATGGAGATGGTTGACGGGCATGGGCTGGTACTAAGCCTGATGGCCAGCGCATTGGTTGCCAGCGGTGTCTCCAAGCTAATCAGTGGCCCCCTGTATCCCTCACTAGCTGAACTGCAGTTGTCGCGGATCAGGCAATGGGCCGCACCAAGTGCTAAGGGGGCACATGCACAGGCAAAACCAGTTCAATTTTCCAATGCAAATGAGTCGGGGAGCAACTGAGATGCGCAAAAGAATTCTGGTTGTCGTAGATGACCGCGCAGTCACGCAATCTGCAATTCGGCAGGCGATTGAATTGGCGCAAGCCATTCGCGCTGATATCCATTTCTTTAGTGTTTTGCCTGCCCAAGGCGTCGTAGGTTTTGATCATCTTCCGGTGGCAGAGATCTCCAAAAACGACTTGGGAAACGAAGCGACCGCGTATGCCCAAAAATTGCTGTCTGCTGCCAGCGAGTGGGCTGAGCAATCGGGCATTCACAGCTTCTGCGCATTGGCTTCGGATTCAGATGGTGCGCAATGCGTGTCTGACGTCGCTACAAAGAAGCATTGCAGCCTGATTGTGGTGGGGGCCGAAGGGGGAAATGCCGTGCCGCAGCATCTCGATGGCAGCATCATCACTGGACTGATTTCCGCTGCCTTGGTTCCTGTTCTGGTCTGTCGGGATGCCGGTTCGAGTGGAGGTTTTTGGCATCGAGACAGCGTTTCCTTTCGCGCGAGGCAATGGAGCCGGGAACTCCTGGAGCGACGCGAGAAGAATGACTGAGGCAAAAAAAGGGAGCCCGAAAAGGGCTCCAAGTGAACTCACCTAGTTTGTCAATCACTTCATACCAATTCGGATTGACAAATGGCATTGTATTGTTACAAATGTATTTGTCCATTTTTGCGGAAGCCTATGCGCCATTTGATTCAATGCTTGATTCTCTCGATGGTCGCCTACTCGACCACGGCTACCGCGCAACGATGCGGAGCAACTTGCGCAAATGCGGAGTCGTGGCTCGGTTCGTCTGAACAAGCGTTAATGGGATCCATTCCAGAGCTCAAACGGGTGCCGAAGCCCGCTCTGGGACCTCGCAATTCACGCGGAAAGTGGGTGATACCTGACATCGTCTTCGCGACACAGTCCTACAGTGTCACCTACTTCATTGGTGGGGGCCATGTGACCCGAATAGAGCTTCTTAGCTCTGCATCCAACGACCAGTGCACGCATCGGATTCCGTTTGAACTGGCTTTGGCGGAGCTTGGTAAGACATATGGCGAGAGCCACGCTTCCGGCACTTTCGAGGGCGGTGGAGTATCGACGCAATCCGCGGCCTTCGCTACGGATGCCGTGGATGTATCGTTGCACTTGTCGGTGTCCCCCGATGAATGCTCGACCCGGGTTATTTATAAGACCCGGCAAGTGAAGGATGCATCCGAACTGTGACGCTGACGTGGGCTAGGGGCAACCCAGCCGGGTCAATGCAGCAACTGGAACTGAACGATGTAGACCGCCGCACCCGCCACGTAGCCCAACAGGGCCAGCGCGCTGATCTTCTTTACATACCAGATGAAGTCGATCTTCTCCAGCCCCATGGCGGCCACACCGGCTGCGGAACCAATGATCAGGATGGAGCCACCGGTGCCGGCGCAGTAGGCCATGAATTCCCACAGGAAGCTGTCGGGCGGGTACTGCTGCAGGCTGTACATGCCCATGCTTGCAGCCACCAGCGGCACGTTGTCCACAATGGCACTGACCAGACCAATCAGCATCACGATCACATCCTGGCGCCCCACGGTCTTGTCCAGCCATTGGGCCACGGCAGACAGAATATGCGTGTGCTCCAGCACCGCCACAGCCAGCAAGATGCCGATGAAAAAAACCACGGCACTCATGTCGATACGGGTCAGGGCGCGCGCCAGTGTGAGCCGCTGCTTGCGCAGATCTTCTTCCTGGCGGTGCACGATGTCACCCACTGCCCACAGCAAGCCCAGGCCGAACATCACGCCCATGAAGGGCGGCAGGTGGGTCACGGTTTTGAAGATGGGAACCAACACCAGGATGCCCAGGCCCAGGAAAAACATCAGGTTGCTCTCGAACGCACTGGTGTGGAAGACTTCCTCGTCCTCGCGGATCTTCTGCGGCACTACCGGGCGGTCACCCAGAATACGGGCAGTGACGGCCAACGGCACAACCATGTTGATCAGTGACGGAACAATCAGCCCCTTCATGATTTCAACAGCAGTGATTTGCCCGCCAATCCACAGCATGGTGGTGGTGACGTCGCCGATGGGCGTCCAGGCACCCCCCGCATTGGCCGCAATGACGATGATGCCGGCAAAAAACAGGCGGTCTTCCCGCTTGCCCAGCAGCTTTTTCATCAGCGACACCATGACGATGGTGGTGGTCAGGTTGTCCAGAATGGCGCTGAGGAAAAAAGTGACAAAGCCAACCATCCACATCAGGCTGGAGAGCTTGGTGGTCTTGATGCGCGAGGTGATGACCTCAAAGCCGTTGTGCGCGTCCACCACCTCGACAATGGTCATGGCACCCATCAGGAAAAACACGATCTGTGCCATGCCGATCAGCGACTCGTTCAATTCCCCGGCCGTTTTCTGGCTGTCGCCACTGGCCATCGCGTAGATGGTCCACAACAAACCCGCTCCCAGCAGGGCGCTGGCCGACTTGTTGATTTTTAATGGGTGTTCCAATGCAATGGCTGCATAGGCCAGCACAAAAACGATAATGAGTACAGGGATCATGGTGGTCGTCCTCGTCGAATTATTCTAGAAATCTCAAAAGAAAAGGGCCCGAGGGCCCTTTTTGCGTGGCACCCTGGGGCTGCCTTCAGGGTTTTTTCTTGGCGTCTTTCTCGGCCGCTTCCAGCATGGCCTTCATCGGGTCTTCCTCCGCCGCGCCAGCGGGGGCAGACATGCCGCCGTCCTTGGCGCCACCCATGCCCAGTGTTGGATCGGCCGCTTCTTCCGCCTTGGGCATTTCCAGTTGCTGCATGATCTGGTCCGCTGACAAGGTTTCCTTAACTTCAATACCCCCGGTGACCAGTACCGGGAAAGCAATGACGCACACCAGCATGATCAGTTGCAGGACGATGAAGGCAATGGAGCCCTTGTAGATTTCAATCGTCTTGACCGACGGAATCATCTTGCCGGTGACGCGGTCCTTGTAGTCAAACTTGGCTGCCACGCTACGCAGGTAGAACAGCGCAAATCCGAATGGCGGGGTCAGGAACGAGGTCTGCAGGTTCATCGCGATGATCACGCCAAACCAGATCATGGCCTGGTCCGGTGTCATGCCGGGCACCAGGCCGGGCAGGATTTTCTCGGCGACGGGTGCCAGCAGCGGAATCACGATGAAGGCGATCTCAAAAAAGTCGATGAAGCAGCCCAGGATGAACACCAGGATGTTCACCACAATCAGGAAGCCCCACGCGCCGCCGGGCATCTTGTCAAACAGGTGTTCGACCCAGATGTGGCCATCGGCCGCATTGAACGTGAAGCTGAACACGGTGGAGCCGATCAGGATGAACAGCACAAAGGTAGCCAGCTTGGCGGTGTTTTCCAGGGCTTGCTTGGTGAGCGAGAAACTCAGCCGACGCTTGCCCAGGGCCAGGATGATGGCGCCCAGTGCGCCCATCGCGCCGCCCTCTGTCGGTGTGGCCACGCCCAAGAAGATGGTGCCCAGCACCAGGAAGATCAGGATCAGCGGTGGCATCAGCACAAAGGTCACCTGTTCGGCCAGACGGGACAGCAGGTGCATCTTGGTGATGTGGTTGAGGATGGCCAGTGCCAGGCCGGTCAACGATGCCAGCGTCAGTGACATGATCACAATTTCATCGCCCGCGGAGGGCACTGCGCGCTCCAGCCATTTGGTCATCAGGCCGTCGTGGACCTGGGCCCATCCGTACCCCACGGCGGTGCAAATGAGCATCAGCACCAACAGCGAGCGGTGGCCCGACTTGCCGTTGTCTTCCTTGTACAGCAGGGCTTCGGGTGGTAGGGCCGGCACCATGTCCGGCTTGAAGATGGCGACGGCCACGATGAAGGCGATGTAAAGGGCCACGAGCAGCAAACCGGGGATCAGCGCACCCGAGTACATGTCACCGACGGAGCGGCCCAACTGGTCGGCCAGCACGATCAGCACCAGCGACGGGGGAATGGCCTGCGCCAGCGTGCCAGAGGCGGTGATAGTGCCGGTGGCAATGGTGCGGCTGTAGCCGTAGCGCAGCATGATGGGCAGAGAAATCAGACCCATGGAGATCACCGCAGCGGCCACCACACCGGTGGTGGCTGCCAGCAGGGCGCCGACCAGAATCACGGCGATGGCGACTCCGCCACGCACCGGGCCAAAGACCTGGCCCACGGTTTCCAGCAGATCCTCGGCCATGCCGGAGCGCTCCAGAATAATCCCCATGAAGGTGAAAAACGGAATGGCCAGCAGCGTGTCGTTCTGCATGATGCCAAAGATGCGCAAGGGCAAGGCCTGGAACATGGCCGCCGGAAAGATGCCGGCTTCAATGCCGACAAATCCAAAGGCCAGGCCGGTGGCCGCCAGGCCAAAGGCCACGGGGAAGCCCGTGAGCAGCAGGGTAAACAGCCCGATGAACATCAGCGGCACAAACTGTTGTGCCAGGAAAGTGGTTTGCATTTATTTGTCTCCTGCCAGCATGGCTGCAGCTTGGGCTTCAAGTTCTTCCAGGTGCTTTTGCTCGTCCGACTTGGACTCTTCGCCACTCAGCACATCGGGGCCGTTGCCGGTCAAAAAGGCAATACGCTTGATCAATTCCGAAACCCCCTGCAGCATCAGCAGCGCAAAGCCCAGCGGAATCAGACCGTACACCGGCCAGCGGATCAGGCCGCCCGCGTTGGTCGAAATCTCGCCACTGGTGTAGGCCTGCATAAAGAACGGCCAGCCCAGGGCGATGCCAATGCCGCAGAACGGGAACAGCACCGCCAGGATGCCAAACACATCGATCCAGTTGCGGGCCCGGTCGCTGAGCTTGCTGGAAATGAAGTCAATACGCACGTGCGAGTTCTTCAAGAAACCGTAGCCCGCGCCCAACATGAAAACGGCCGCGAACAGGTACCACTGAATTTCCAGCAGACTGTTGGAGCTTTGGTTGAAGGCTTTGCGCACCAGCGCATTGCCGGCGCTGATGAGGGTGGTGGCCAGAATCAGCCACATGGTGAGTTTGCCGGCCCAGGTGCTGATCGTATCGATCAGCCGGGACAGCGAAAGGAATGGTGTCATGGTGTCTCCGCCGAAGTTGTGGGTAAGGGTGGCCACAAGCCAATCTACCCATTTGTGTGCCTGCAGAGTCTAAGGGCTATTGGTGGTTGCGCTGCTGAAGAAACCCTGACGTCAGCACTGCAAAGACACTAGGGTTTACCAGGGGGTTTGGTGGTTTTCCAAAGGGTTGCGCACCATTAATTGGCATCCCACTCCGCGAGTTGCCGGTTGGCCGCATCCAGTCGATTGACCAGCATCTTGATAAACGCCTTGTCAAAGCATGCCTGCACCTCGGTGCTCGCCTTGCGAAGCGATTCCCCGCGGACTTTCATGACAATGATGGCCGACTGCGCCCGCACCGTCGCTGTGCGAATATTGTGTTCCGGTTGCAGGTAAACGATTTCGCCAATGCTGACTCCCGGCGACAAGGTGCTCAGCACGGAATCGTTTCGGATCACGACCGCCGATCCTTCCAGCAGGATGTAGAACGATTTTCCCATGGCTCCCTGGACCATCAGGTTGCCTCCAGCGACCAATGAGTGGATATTGCCAAGGCGCAGGGTTTCCCAGATGGCAACGTCACTGAAGTCAGTGAAAAAGTCCAGTTCCCGCAATAGCTGGAAGCGTACAGCCTCCATGCTGCGCGAGGCGAGGTGCGGCAAGCTGCGATTGATTTCGACCAGGGCTTCGCCAAACTCGCGCCACGACTGAAAGCGGTCTTGCGGCTTCTTGGCAAGCGCTTGCGACACCACGGCATCCAGCGCAGCCGGCAACGCCGGTCGGAGCACCCGCATGGCGGTTGGTTCTTCCGAGCTGATTTTGAAGATGGTGGTGAAGTCGGATTCACCGTGAAATGGCTTGTGACCCGTCAGCAATTCATAGAGCACGATTCCCAGTGAAAACATGTCGGAAAGGTGTGTGAGTTCTTCCTCCCGTATTTGCTCGGGCGACATGTATGACGGTGAACCCGCCAGGCCCGAAGGTTCTGATGTCTCACCATCGCGAACCAGCGCAGTCCCAAAGTCTGTCAGCTTCACTTCACCATCAGACTGCAGCAAGAAATTGGCGGGCTTGATGTCTCTGTGGACCAGGCCTTGTGTCTTTGCATACTCCAAAGCGTTGCAGCATTTGAAAATGATGTTCAAGACGTCATAGACGGGAAGCAGTGCATCAGGGGTCGTAAACTCCGCCAACGATTTCCCGCGGATGTATTCCATCACCAGATAAGGCGGGTCGGCCTGCTCATCCACGTCAATCATCGCAACGATATGCGGATGGACCAGTTGTCCTGCCAGCACTGCCTCGTTGTGCAACATGCGCCGGTATTTTGCGGCTTGCGCACGATCGACCAGCAAATGCGGGTGAATCATCTTGATGGCGACCGGCTCGTCACGAAAACTGTCATGTGCCAGGTACACAGTGCCCGATGCACCGCGTCCCAGCTCACGCTCCACCCGATACTTGCCAATGGAGGCTGGAATGTTGTTCATGGGAAGAACTGGTGTTCAATGATGTAGAAGACCGCACCCCCCGCATAGCCCATCAGGGCCAGGCCGCTGATCTTGCGCATGTACCAGATGAAGTCAATTTTTTCCAGCCCCATGGCGGCCACGCCGGCCGCCGAACCGATGATCAGAATGGAGCCGCCGGTGCCAGCGCAATAGGCAATGAATTCCCACAGGAAGCTGTCTGGCGGGTACTGCTGCAGGTTGTACATGCCCATGCTGGCTGCCACCAGCGGCACGTTGTCCACCACGGCACTGACCAGCCCGATGAGGATCACAATAATGTCCTGGCGGCCCACGGTTTTGTCCAGCCACTGCGCAATGCCCGAGAGGATGTGGGTGTGCTCCAGTACCGCCACCGACAGCAGGATGCCGATGAAGAACACGACCGAACTCATGTCGATGCGCGTGAGCGCGCGCACCAGGGTCAGGCGCTGCTTGCGCAGGTCCACTTCTTTTTTGTGCAGCAGATCGCCCACCAGCCAGATCAGGCCCAGCCCGAACAGGATGCCCATGAAGGGCGGCAGATGGGTCACCGTCTTGAACACGGGCACCATCACGAGGACGCCCAGGCCCAGAAAAAACATCAGGTTGCGCTCAAAGGCGGAGGTCTCGAAAGGAATCTCGTCAATGCTGCGGTGGGGTGCGATGACCGGTCGGTCACCCAGCACCCGGCTGGTCACTGCCAGTGGCACCAGGAGGTTGATCATCGACGGAATGAACAGCCCCTTCATGATCGCTAGGGCCGTGATTTGACCGCCGATCCAGAGCATGGTGGTCGTCACGTCACCAATGGGCGACCAGGCGCCGCCGGCGTTGGCGGCGATGACGATGATGCCAGCAAAAAATAGCCGATCTTCGCGTTTGCCGAGCAGCTTTTTCATCAGCGAGATCATCACGATGGTGGTGGTCAGGTTGTCCAGAATGGCGCTCAGGAAGAACGTGACAAAACCGACCATCCACATCAGCGAGGACAATTTTTTGGTGTTGATACGCGAGGTGATGACTTCAAACCCGTTATGCGCATCCACCACTTCCACGATGGTCATGGCACCCATCAGGA
>JAUSNJ010000015.1 GCA_030645355.1 Rhodoferax sp.
CGGTGATCGGGCCGTAGGCGTCCAGCGCCACCACGATGCCGGCCATGCTGAGCATGGAGGTCGCGGCAATCGCGATGCCGTAGAGGCCCGCCAGTGCGAAGGACACCCAGATCGCGATACACACAAAAATCACAGGCCATGCGGTCGAGCGCATGGAAACTCCCAGACCGGCAATGATATTGGTGCCGTGGCCGGTTGTGGATGCCTGCGCGATGTGCTGCACCGGGCTGTATTGCGTGCCGGTGTAGAACTCGGTGATCCACACCAGGGCAGCGGTCAGCACCAGGCCCACAGCACAGGCGCCGAACAGTTTCATTTGTGCGCCGGTGCCGCCCAAGGCGTTGTCCGCAATCATGGACTGCGTGACAAAGTAGAACGCGATCAGTGACAGCACACCCGCAACCGCCAGGCCCTTGTACAGGGCCGGCATCACGTTCTTCATGCCGGGTGAGGCCTTGACGAAAAAGCAGCCGATGATGGAGGCCACAATCGACACCGCACCCAGAGCCAGCGGATAGACCACTGCGTTCATGCCGCCACCGGTGACCAGCAGCGCGCCCAGCACCATGGTGGCGATCAGCGTCACGGCATAGGTTTCAAACAGGTCAGCGGCCATACCGGCACAGTCACCCACGTTGTCGCCCACGTTGTCGGCAATCACGGCCGGGTTGCGGGGGTCATCTTCCGGAATGCCGGCCTCGACCTTGCCCACCAGATCCGCACCGACGTCCGCACCCTTGGTGAAAATGCCACCGCCCAGACGGGCAAATATGGAAATCAGCGAGGAGCCAAAGGCAAAGCCAATCAACGGGTTCAGCAGCGCCGCAAAATTCTTGTCGGGCGTCAGGTTGCCATTGCCGACCAGGAACCAGAAGAAACCGGTCACGCCCAGCAGGCCCAGGCCCACGACCAGCATGCCGGTGGTGGCGCCGCCGCGAAACGCGACGTCCAGTGCGGGGCCAATGCCACGGGTGGCAGCCTGTGCGGTACGCACATTGGCACGCACCGACACATTCATCCCGATGAAGCCACAGGCGCCGGACAGTACTGCACCGACCACAAAGCCAATGGCGCTCAAGGAGTCCAGAAACACGCCGATCAGAATGGCCAGCACCACGCCGACCATGGCAATGGTTTTGTACTGGCGTGCCAGGTAAGCCGCTGCACCGGTTTGAATCGCCGCGGCGATTTCCTGCATGCGTGCATTGCCTGCGTCTTGGGAAAGAATCCAACTGCGTGCCCAGAAGCCGTATGCCACGGCAATGAACCCACAGACGAGCGCCAGAATCAGCGCTGAGTTGCCTGTCATAAAAATCTCCTCAACTGTTGTTTCGCGAAGGAAGAGGCAACGCTAGTGATGCCCCCACTGCGTTGCTTCCTCTAAGCTCCAGCCCAACAGAGCGGTACGGAGATGATTGGCCAACGCGCGGACTGTAACTTGAAAAAATGGGCTTTTTTGTCAGCGCAAGTGCTGAGTCAGTAAAATGAGGGTAAATACTGATCTGCGACAACATTTTTATTTAGCATAGAGAGCACTCATGTCCCTTGACAACGTTACCCCCGGCAAAAACGCACCCGATGCATTCAACGTCATCATCGAAATCCCGATGAACGCAGATCCCATCAAATACGAAGTGGACAAGGCCACCGGGGCCATTTTTGTCGACCGTTTCATGAGCACCGCCATGCACTACCCGTCCAACTACGGCTATGTGCCCAAGACCATTTCAGGTGATGGTGATCCGGTCGATGTGCTCGTGATCACACCCGTGCCCCTGATCCCCGGCGTGGTAGTCACCTGCCGCGCCATCGGCATTCTGAAAATGGAAGATGAAGCCGGCATGGATGGCAAGGTGCTGGCCGTACCCGTCGACAAGGTGCTGTCCCTGTATACACGATGGCAAAAGCCCGAGGATTTGAGCCCCGCGCGTCTGAAGACGATTGCCCATTTCTTCGAGCACTACAAAGACCTGGAAGAAGGCAAATGGGTCAAAATTCTGGGCTGGGAAGGCCCGGAGTCTGCCCGCCAGGAAATTCTGGACGGTATCGCCAATTACAACAAACAGGCGGCCTGAGACGGCCTGCTGAATTCTTCGGAGGTCTAGCGCCCGCTTTCGGGATAGACCATCCGCAACAGGCGCGAGTTGCGTTCAAACGGTTTCCAATGACCGAGGGGCTGGGCCAGTCGGTCGGCAATGGCCCACCACGCGCTGGGGTTCATACCCAGGCCCACATGGCTGGCAAAAACCTCTACGTTTTCGGTATGGGGGTTCTTCGCGCACCGAGCCTGAATGCTGGCCGGCCACGCGACCACGCCATCGGTTTTTGAAAAAATGGACGTGGTGGGAACCGGTGGGGCTGCTGGCAGGTCGAATTGCTGTGTCGCCTTTGAAATATCGTGTCCACTGGTCAATTCATACAGACGCCAGGCGTTGGTGCTTTTGTGGGAGCCTGCAAAAGGCGTTCCCAGTGTGATGACGCTGCGAACAAATTCGGGCAACTCCTTGGCGAGCTCACGGGCATAGATGCCGCCCAGACTCCAGCCAATCAAACTGACGCGTTGACCACTGGCGGAACAGGTGTCAGCAATCTGCCGTTTGGCCGTGTCCAGAATGCCGGCGCGCGGTCCAAAGTTGTGCCCCTGGTTCCATCCCGAGACGTCATAGCCCAGGTTGCTCAGATAACCACGCAAGGGTAGAGTGGACCCGTCGCTGGCCGACAGTCCCGGCAACACGATGACCGGGTGGCCATCGCCTGCAGGTGCTCGCGCGAGGGCTGGCCAGCAGGGCAGGATGGACCAAAGTTCCCACGGCGCCCGAAGCTCCATGGCAATCAGGAAGGCGTTGGGTGCAGGGCTATGGGTTTCTGTGTCTTGCATGCGCACGGGGGTCATGGTGAGAGTGCGGCAACCATAGCAGGATTTGCGCTTGCCTGTCAGACATGCAGGTGGCACACTGTCTGGCAAACGGGTGGATGACCACGTGTATGATCGTTCGCAAAGTCCGCCTTGAGAGTGAAAGCCGGCCGTATCAGTTTAGGAATTAGCCATGCAAACCTCACCAGTCTCTCCCACTTTTGAAACGAAACCCAAGGCCGTCGCTGCGGTTGCTGTTGACTCTGGTCAATACCTCACCCTGCGTTTGGGTGATGAGGATTACGCCATCGACATCATGCGCGTGCAGGAAATCCGGTCGTATGAAGAGCCGACGCGGATGGCGAACTCCCCCATTTTCATCAAGGGCGTCATCAACCTGCGTGGCGTCATTGTTCCAATTGTGGATTTGCGCATGAAGCTCAATATCTCCAAGGTGGAGTACAACGAGTTCACGGTGGTGATCATTCTCAACGTGCGCGGGTCCATCATTGGGGCGGTTGTCGACGCGGTGTCCGACGTGGTGACGCTCGATGCCAAAAACATCAAACCCGCGCCGCAATTCGAGTCGGCCATCGACTCCCGCTTTATCCTTGGCCTGGCACAGGTCGGCGAGCGCATGCTGATCGTGATGAATATGGAGGCGCTACTGAGTACTGCCGAACTGGGCATGGTTGGCGCAACCTAACCACGATCAAGCTTTCGGGCTCTTCTTCTTGGGGGAGGGGCGACGGGCCGGGTGCGAACCGATGCCCAACCCCGCCTCCAGTTCCAGGATGGCGTTGTGTGTGTAGTCCAGCATGCGCTGCAGGGCCGGCACCGAGCGGCGGCACGCGATGTAGCCAAAACCGAGCCGGTCACCGTAGCCACTGATGGTGATGTTCAACGCCAGGTAGTGCGTAGGGATGGACACCGGGTACACCTCGTCCAGCCGCGCGCCATTGAGGTACAGCGTTTCCCGGGGGCCGGGAACATTGGATATCACCAGGTTGAACAGCGGGTGCTTCTCCGAAGTCCCGGTCACCATGCCCACCCCCATCGGCGATATCGACGTAATCCCGTGGGCCATTTTTTGCAGGCGCGGCATTTTGGTCAAACGGTCCTTGGCTTGTGATGTGGATTCCACGATCCGTTTGAGCCGTTTGACGGGATCCGCAAGGTGGGTGGCGAGACTGGCCAGAATCAATGAAACCTGGTTGCCCCCGGCATCGGTTTCTCCATGCAGCGACACCGGCACCATGGCCACCAGCGGTTTTTTGGGCAGCTTGTTTTGCGACAGCAAATACTCCCGCAAGGCGCCGGCACAGATCGCCAAACTGACGTCATTCACCGTTGCGCCCGCGGCTTCGCCAATGTGTTTGAGCCGGGACAGTGAGTAGGACTGTGAAGCAAACCGACGGGAGCCCGAAATCTCCACATTGAACGGCGTCGGCGGTGCCTGAAACGGCAGCGCCGATGCGCTATCGGCGTAGTTGGCGCGCACGATGTCCCACAGCCCGCTGCCGACACCGGGCAGGATTTCTTTGCCGGCCTTGGCGACATTGCTCAACTGCTGCAACCAGCCCGGTGGCGCGGATTTGCGTCTGCCTGCCGGATGCTGGGTAAAGGGAATGGCCCAGGTGGGCGGCTTGTGTTCCGTGGCGCAGAGGCACATGGCATTGGCCGCCATGCGGGCGCCGGTGACACCATCCACCAAGGCATGGTGGATCTTGCTGTAAGTGGC
Organism: Rhodoferax sp.; assembly: GCA_030645355.1. GTDB lineage: Bacteria > Pseudomonadota > Gammaproteobacteria > Burkholderiales > Burkholderiaceae_C > Allorhodoferax. The sequence goes on from JAUSNJ010000015.1 coordinate 4,596, forward strand.
AAACCGTCCCCCCGGCAGGCCTTCGATGACATAGGTTTCCCACAGCGGGCGGTTGCGGTCCAGCAAGTTGCCGTGCAGCCGGGACACCATGGCCAGCAGTTCGCGGATACGCCCGGGTTGGGGTAGTGCCAGATGGCGCAAATGGTAGTCCAGCTCGAATTCAGTGTCTTCTTCCCAGTACCACAGCCCCATGCGCAATACCGGTCGCAGATTGAAGGGCGCAATGGCTTGAGGGTACTTGCCCCATTCGGCCAGCAATTTGCTGACGTAGTCGGGGCCGGAGCCGGGCGGGGGGGTATAGATGCTAAGCCCCGCCACGTGCATGGGCTGGTTGCGGGTTTCCATCCACAGAAATGCCGAATCGGTCGGGCTGAGTGCTTGCATGGTCTTAGAGGGATTTGTTGCCGCTACCGCGGTGCACGAAGGAATAGCCGAAATGTACCCGCATTGCGCGGATTCATTTGGTCGCGGTACGCAACATAGTGCGAAATCCCACGTGGCCCGTGGCCAAGTCGCCTTCCTGTCCTTGGCGCGCACCGGCGCGATAACGCATGCAATAGTTTGGAGCGCAGAGGTAAGAGCCTCCCTTGATGACATATTGGTTGGAAAGGCTGTCGGGGCGTGCCACTGCCGGGATTTGATCTGGTGGCGCGTTGTCGCGCGCATCATGAAACGGCACAAAGCGGTCACGGGTGATCTCCCAAGCGTTTCCGATCATGTCGTACAGCCCATAGCCGTTTGAATCAAAGCATCCCACGGGTGCAAGACCCTGGTGTCCGTCTGTGAGCTGGTTTTTGACAGGAAAGCGTCCTTGCCATGTATTGGCCTGTGCTGGTTGTTCGACATTGCCAAGGTCCGCGGCCTGGCCGCCTCTAGCGGCCCATTCCCACTCCGCTTCCGTTGGAAGCTCGTGCCCCTTCCATTTTGCGTAGGCTTGGGCATCTTCGACGGTGATCGCAACAACAGGAAGCGCATCGCGGCCAACGATTGAAGAGGCGGGTCCATCCGGATGACGCCAATTTGCGCCCGGCTGATATTTCCACCATTGACGAACATCACCGCCACGCAGCAGTTCCGTCGGACTGGCGAAAACTACCGCCCCTGGGAGCCGCAACTCGGGTGGCAAATCGGGGTGCGCGGTGGTGTCAACTGGCCGTTCAGCCGTTGTTACATAGCCAGTTGCCGCTACGAATTCAGAGAATTCACTGTTGGTCACCTCGGTCCGGTCCATCCAGAATCCGCTGACGGATCGCGGCTGTGGTGGGCCTTCTTCCGCATAGACCGTATCGCCAATCGTGAATTTTCCATCTGGCACCCAGACCATGCCAGGGTGATGTGACTGCTTGTCAGGCGGCAACGAACAGGCAATCGACTGATCGATTGTGGTTGGCAAGAGTGAGGCCAGTTGTGGTCGCAAAAAGATTATTGCGACCATTGCAATCGATACAACCAATATCGCTGCCATCCAGCGGCGCAGTTTTCGTCCCGCGACGAGGGTCAGCTGCTTCATCAATTGGCCCAGTAGGTGTATTCGTCGCCCGGTGTCAGCGGCTGGTCCAGCGTTTTGTCAATCGCCACAGGCATCTCAATAAACGACGGCCACAGCGGCGCAGGCATGCCTGCGTGGTGCGCCGCCAGCTTTGCCTTCATTGCTGCCAGACGGTCCGGTTGGTCATTGGCCAGATTGGTCTTTTCAGTCGGATCCACCGAAAGATTGAACAGCCAGTCCTTGCGGGGGCGCTCGGATACGATCAATTTCCATTTGTCTTCCTGCATTGCGCGGTAGATACCGTCGCGCCAGAACAGGGCGCGTCCAGGTTGCATTGCGGGTTTGGCGGAAAGGTAGGGCAGCAGATTCACGCCGTCAATGGGGCGGTCGTTCGGCATGACACCCCCCGCTGCTGCGACAACCGTTGGCATGATGTCGATATTGGTGATGGGGGCTGGATACTGTGTGCCTGGTGCAATGTGTCCGGGCCATTTGGCCACATAGGGAATCCGCAATCCACCTTCAAACATGGTGAGTTTCCATCCGCGAAAGGGTTTGTTCACGTTGGGTAGTCCGATATAGCCGGGCGCTCCGTTGTCGCTGGTAAAGACCACCAGCGTATTCTGATCCAGGCCCTCGTCCTTAAGGGTTTGCAGAATGCGACCAACGCTGCGGTCGATGCTGCGCACCATCGAGGCATACACGCGCATGCGATGGTCCTTGATATGGCCCAGTGCCTCGTAGTCTTCTCTGGAGGCCTGCAGCGGGGTGTGAACGCCCCAATGCGCCAGGTACATGAAGAAAGGCCTGTTCCTGTTCTTTTGAATTGCGTGGACGGCTTCATCCGTGTAGTAGTCGGCCAGGTACCTGGCGGGCTCGAACCACTTTCCGCCGTTGTAGCTGACGCCAAACCGCATGTTGGGCCACAGAAACTTGTCAATCGGATCAAACGTTTGTTTGGAGTTTTCGACGTCCGGCGAATTCTCGGGCAAGTGCAGGCCGCTCTCCATAAAAAGCGTTTCGTCAAACCCCTGGTTGTTGGGCCGCATCTCGGCAGTGCTGCCCAGATGCCACTTGCCGATGTGCAGGGTGTGGTAGCCGCGCGCCTTGAGTGCCTCTGCCATAGTGACCTCACCAGCTGGCATGCCCAGATCATTGAAGTCTTTCGACAGTTCCGCTTTCGCCTGGTCAATGATGACGGGATGCAACGCATTGGAGTCTGCATACAGCGCGCCAGCCACGCGCGCCATGGCGCCAGGTGTTGGCGTGAATTCGACACCATAACGCCACGGATAGCGCCCTGTCAGCAATGCAGCCCGAGACACCGTACACACAGGCGCGCCCGCATACCCTTGGTCAAATCGGACGCCATCATGGGCTATGGAGTCGATGTGCGGAGTCAGAACGCCTTCCGCAACAAGTCCACCACCGTGGGTTGTGACGTCGTTGATGCCCATATCGTCTGCAAGAATGACGATGATATTTGGCGGCCTCTGGCCGACTGGCGTGCTCGCTTCAATAGGCCCTTGCTCCCATGGGACCGGTTTGTTGGCGTCGCGCGGGTACTGGTAATCGGTGTGCCAACCCAATGAGTACTGAAGGATGTACAAGCGATTGGCATAGATACCAATGGCCAGAACACCGATGGCAATGGCCGCAATCGTCAAGCGTTTTGTCAATGTCATGGGCCTTGCCAAGCTAGGCGAACGCCGTATTCAGTGCCAGCCCCAGGGCGAGCAAGAATAGCCCTATGGTCAAGCGTACGCTGATCAGACTAACAACGGGTTTGACCGGAAACACATGGGTCTTTTCGATAGCCGCCCACTTGTGGACAAATTTATCAGCGCGATTCGCTTCAAAGGCAAACTTCAGGAAATCCCTGCGACTGCGGTAGCGCACCATGGCAACGTAATGCCAATCATCGGCACCTGCGGGCACAAAAAAATTGCCACTGCGTCGGGCGATGAATAGCAGCAAATTGCCATTGCGTAGCAGGGGCCAGATGATCGAACGGCCGTAGCGTTTGTCGGCCTCGCGCGGGTCGTCGCCGTAGTCGTACCCTGGCGGGTAGAGTGCCCTGGGGCGATAGCGCACCAGGTTCTGCATGACAAACTCCTTGCCGTCATCGCTGGCCAGAAGTTGACGCACATCCTCTACCGCAGCCGTCGCGTTTTCACTCGTGTCGGTCGCCTGCAATTCCCGCAAACCCGCGTTGATTTCATCCGCTGTCATGGGTTTGCCATTTCCCCCATACCAGATCAGAAATACTGCGTAAAGGATTGCCAGTGGGAGTGCGATGGTCATCCAGATTGGCAGCATGGTGCGTTTCAGGTTTTACGCGGATTGGCCCACCGGTGTGAACTGGTCGGCGTTGGTCTTGAGCCATTGCACCGACAGGGAGTCAGCCTGCTGGCGTGGATGAAAACCTGGTGCCATGTAGTCGCGCCACAACTTGTAGTTGCCGCGAAACATGCCGTCCTTGGACAGCAGGAGTTGGTAGGCACTGCGCCAGGTGCTCCACTTGAACAGGCTGCGGTCATGCCATAGATTACGCACGGTCTGGCGGATTACATCGGATAGAAACGTGATGGTGATGTAGCGGAATATCTTGATGCGCCACTCTTCGTTGCCGTTCAGGGCCTTGTAGATATCAAAGGCCGTGCTGCGGTGCTCGGATTCTTCCGCGCTGTGCCACAGCCACAGTGTTTGCAGCCGGGGCTCTGCACCTTGCAGTGCAGCGGGGTGGCTCAGCATCCAATCGGCAAAGATGGCTGTCAGATGTTCCGTGGCTGCGGTGGCGCCGACATGGACGCGAACGTCGCGGTGTGCGTTTTGCTGGAGCCGCACGGCAGCGCGCCGCTCCAGCTCATTCGTATGGCCCTGTCGCTCCAAATGACCGTTGAATAGTCCATGTATGCGTCTGTGGGTCGCTTCCTGACCCACAAATCCCTGCACTTCAGTCGCCAGGCGGGCGCGTTCGCCCTCGGGCAGAGCCTTGAGCCCGGCGCGCACGGAATCGATGAAGTACTGCTCCCCAATGGGAAAGCTCATCGACAAGGCGTTGAAAAAGGCCGAGCGAAACGCGTCTCCCCCGTTCCATCGCGGTGCAAATGGGGTGGTGAGGTCAATCAGCAGCCTGCGAACTGTCAGTTCAGTCATGGTCGCCTCCGTAGAAATATATCGAGCCAATGCAACCCCCTTGGAGATTGATTGGTCTATAGTTTATGAAATAGCTTCAGTTAAATGTTTCACATTTTCGGGGTGCGCAGCGATGGCCAAAAAAATCGGGAAAACATCAATAAAATCAATAGTCAGAGCGCCTCAGCAAGATCGATCCCGGCAAACGGTGGAAGCAATATTGGAGAGTGCCGTTCAGATTTTGGAAACAGAAGGGTTGGATGGATTCAAGGTGGCAGCGTTGGCCGAGCGTTCCGGCTATGGTGTCGGCACGCTCTATCAGTACTTTGAGAACATCGATGCAGTGATGATGGCCTTGGTTGAACTGGAGAGTGAGCGGCAAAGGCAAACCTTGCTGGCGGAGTTCAGTGATGCAGCGGCCCGGGGCAAGAAGCAGACCACGCGCGATCTGGTGGACATGATGGTGGGGGCCTTTAGTCAACGCCGGGCCGCACACCGCGCGATCATTGAGTGGGTGCTGTCGCGTCGCGATGTGCGGATGATCGAGGGGCGCAATACATTCCTGGGCCAAATGCTTGCCAGTGTGTCGTTGCGCACGCAGGGTTTGACCATGCAGCGCTTGCTCAACCCGACTGAGATGTTTGTGTTGTCCCGTTCTTTCCTGGGTGCGTTGCGCACGGCCATCTGGAACGATGATCCCGACACGACGTCACCGCAGTTTGCCCAGGCGATGGCCGATCTGGTGGACGGCTATATGTACATGGTGGCAACGCGCGGGCCGGGCACTCCGGAAAAAAAAGCAGATCCCACAGCCAGCTAGTCCAGGTGCACTGCAAGCTTATTCCTGCAATGCCGCGACAAGATCCTCTTCCAGCATCCACAACCGGTCCTGACCCCACAGCAGGGGCATGTCATCTACCCGAAATGACGGTACTCCCCATATGCCGCGCGCCAGCATATCGGCCCGATTAGCCTCGGCAACTTTCCGCCATGCGCCATCCTGGATGGCCAATTCAATGTCGGCTGCGCTCATTCCGGCACGCGTGGCAATGTACGCCAGTCCGTCTGCGGTGGAAGCGTCTATGCCCTGTGCAAAGACTCCCTCCAGAAATGATTCCAGCAGGGCGGATCCGTGACCGGCCTGGATGGCGGCGTGCAGCAGGGCCAGCCCGTTCTCCACCGGTTTGCCAACCGGGTCGACGACGTTTCCAAATGATTGCCCCAATCGGTCTGCTTCCCGTTTGGCATCACGCAGAATGTACAAGCGCTTGGGAAGCGGCACTGGCAACCCGCGCATCACCATCGGCAGCACAAAGCGCAGCCGCAGTTCAACCCCATAGTGGGTCGCCAGTTCACGAACCCGACGCGCAGCCAGGCAGGTATAGGGGCTGCGCAGTGAACAGTAGAAATGGATGATGGGTGCCGGCCTTTTGGGGTTGGCGACTTTCTGGAACTGCAAGGCACGGGGCGCAAAGATGTAAGGCGTAATTTCACTTCCTGTTGGTGTCGCAACGCGAAGGCCGGCCATTGCAAGTCGGGCTTCAAGGTAGTGCAGCCGGTCCACACCCCAATACCACTCCCCTTCGAAATACAGCGTAGCCCCCAGATAGTGTCCCAGCCGCTTGCGAAGCGCTGCGCCTTCAGCCAGCATGGTTGAGGAAGCAGTTGGCAAAGCCGCCCCGGCAGCCTTCGGTGCTGGTAGCGCGGGAAGGGCAGACGCGAGACGATCCGCGTCGCGCAGTGACCAGGCTTTTAGTCGCTCCAGGTCGGGCGCGGCCGTCGTGTCCGGTGGCGGCACCACATGCGAAACAATGGAAACGGCGTAACGCGATTGCAGCGTTGGCAGGCAACCTGCCAGCAACTGGCTGTAGGGGTCGTCTGGTTGATTGAAAAAGTGCACCGTGGGCGTCTTCCCCGTTGCACGCCTGTTGATGGCATGCACGGAGCGCCGGATGTTTTGAAGGCTGCCGCTGGTAATCAACCGGGACAGGCTGCGCCCGGCGAAGGCTCTGATTATGGACATGGTCTTCGTGCCTTTTGATGGAGTCACGGGGCTGCGACGCGGGCCGTGTCAACTTCGGCCAACTGCTCCTTTAGCCACTCAATGACCCTTGGATCAAGGCACATTTGCAGGTGGCCAATGCCTTCAAACACGGTGGCTGTCACGTTGGGGAGCAATTGCGCGCGCTGCGGGTAGACGATGTTGTCCTGCGGGGTCAGGGCAATGTGAAAGAGTCGGTGGACAGCCGCAGTCTCAGAGCCAGTGAGCGTGTCGAGCCACTCGCTCTTCCATGTCATCTGGATGCCATTTTGGGTCTTGAGGTGCTGTGGGACCTGAGTGCCTACGTGGGGCGTCCCGAGCGTCAGAACGCGCGCGGCCCGCGCTGAACCATGGGAGCGAAGCCAAGCCCTGATGGCCAGCCCACCCATGCTGTGCCCGACCAATGCCACCTGCTGCTGTCCACTGTGGGTCAACAGGGTCTGAACCGCAGACTCCACCACCTCGGCATACCTGTCTATGGAGCAGAACAGGGGTTCCAGGTTGACGGCCAAGACATCATGACCCTGAGCCCGTAACCGGGGGGCTACATCATCCCAAACACGGTGGTTGCACAGGTAGCCATGGACCAGCACCACCGGGATGCGTTTGTGGGTGCCAGTCGATGGCAATACGCCCGGAGCTTTGCGCGTCCAGGGCTGGCGGAACAGGAAAATGGTGACCCCGGCCCGGAACTCGCCAAACAATGATTGGACCCAGGCACCCCACGGCTCTGGCCCGCGCGAAACTACGGCGGTGTAGACGTCCACCAGCGCCATGACCCCGAAAGGGACTGCACAGACCAGAGCCCAAGCTTCCAGTGTTGAAAGCGTGCCCCTGGCATGCAACCAGTAAGCCAAGGCACTTCCGAGAACGAGTTGAGCAAAGATGGCGCGTCGCAGAAGTTGTGCAAGCATGAAGTTTCCTAAACGGGAGTGCAGGTCAGTGTATGGCGGGCGGGTTCTATGACTGCCTTTTCGGCTTCGTAGTCGCCGGTCAAGACACGCATCAGCAGGAAGCCTGTCCTGGAGGGTGCCACTACAACCTGTGCGCCGGCTGGTATTGGCAGTGTGCTACGACTGCCGCTGTCAGAAACAAGCCATAGATCCACCGGCGTGGTACCTGCCTTTCGATCGTTTATGACAAAAAAATTGTCGCTATTGGCGGCATAGAGCGCGATGGACCAGTAGGACTTCAGGTTGGGGTTGGCGGATATGCGCAGGGGTCCTGCAGTCACGTCAAACACACACACCGAGTACAGCAGGTCTGGACTGGGCATGACCACCGTGCGGGAGGCTGCCGTTACACGCGGAGGAAATGCTGCCTGGTTTTGCATATTCATCGTCTGCGCCATGGGGCCCTGCATCAACAACTGCATGATCAACCGTGGTGCTGCCCACACGGCGAGGATATGCACCAAGATCGCTGTTGTGATGAGTGTTAACACACGATAGAACCATAGGCGCTGCAGGTTCGAAAAGCGTTTCATACACATACCCCCACAGCCTTGATGGAGGGAGGAACAAGTGACGCAGGCGCTGCCTGCAGTTCTGGTTCAGGGTTGTACAGGCGAAGAGTCAGTACCATTCCACGGCGTCCCGGAGTCGGGAGCCAGTGGATTGCGGGCTGTTCCTGTCCACCGGTTGTGAAGACAAAGCGGCCGTCGGTGTCGAGTCGTGCAGTGGTGCCGTTCAGGCTGTAGTGTTGATTGGGAGCGTCAAACAAGAACATGTCGTCTGCATAAGCCGTGATGCTCCACCACCTGGCCTTGGGTGGTGCGCCTTCCACGCGGTAGCTGCAATTGGACCGCAGCGGATGCCCTGCATCATCTTCCGATGCGATGAAGTACATGCTTTCGTCGCGGCCCAGCGCCAACAAGGCGTTGAGGGCGATGGTGGAACGGGTGTACATGTCTGCGTCTTGGCTGCCTGCTAGCAGGTTGCCTTTCCACGCTCCGACCTGTACGGTTTGCACTATCCAAGGTGCCTTTTTTAGTACCCACCATGCCGAACCAAGCCCCAGGGTGACCGCAGCCGCGTACAAGGCAAATCCGATGCCGATTCGTTGCCACCTGCCAAGATCGGGCTTGTTTCGCATGCTCAACGGAGGGTGGTTTGCTTGCTGGCCTTTGCCAGGGGCTGCCAATGCAGCAGGCCATACATCAGTGACAGCGCCACGCTGTCGATGAACGATCCTTTGTACAGCCTGAGGTACCTGTAGGCAATGGGCAGCTCGAAAATATGGGCAGCCAACAAGATCAGAGCCAGTTTTTGCAGATACGGACCTGCATCAAGGGGAATCGTGACGAAAGGTGCGGTGAGTGCCAGTGCGTACGTGCCCAGGCAAAGGGCCTTAAAAAAACTGTTCATGTCGTTCATTCTTGCTTAGTGATTCGAAAAGCCTAAGTCGGTGTTGATGCTATGAATTCCGTGATGGCCTTGGCCAGCTCTGGCCCCTTGTCTTCCTGCAAGAAATGCCCGGCTCCGCGCGTCGTGGCATGGGGCTGATTGGCCGCTCCGGGCACCAGCTTCAGAAATATCTTGTCGCCGCCACGGGTGACCGGGTCGCGACTGCTGAAAAGGGTCAAGAATGGTTTGTGCCATTGCTTCAGAACTTCCCAGGCCTGCTCATTGGCCGCACGCTCGGGGTCGGCGGGCGTGGTAGGCACAAAGGAGGGAAACAAACGGGCCGCCACTTCATATTTCGCGGAGGGGAAGGGGGCGTCGTAGGCTGCAATCTCTTGTGGACTCAGCTTCTGTGCACATCCCGAGTTGACGATGCGTCCGATCGGGAACCATGGGCTGAAACGCGCAAACGCACGCCAGATCTTGAAGGCCTTGGGCACAACACCCTGCGCACCGGTCGGCAAACCACCATTGGCCAGCACGACACGGTCAAAGCGATCGGGGCTGTGGGTCACCATACGCAACCCAATGAGAGACCCCCAATCCTGGCAGAACAGGGTGGCATTCCTGAAATCAACGGTCTCCATCCATGCCACCATCCAGGCCACATGGTTGGCATACGAAAAGTCTTTTTTGGCGGCGGGTTTGTCAGACCGGCCAAATCCCACCAGATCTGGGGCGATGACCCGGTGCCCTGCTGCCAGCAGGCCTGGAATCATTTTTCGGTACAAGTAGGACCATGTTGGTTCGCCATGCATCAGCAGAACTGGCGCAGCCTCGCGGGGGCCTTCGTCTATGTAGGCGATGCGCAGACCACCAATTTCCACATACTTGGCGACATAGGGGAAATCGGCGATGTGCGCGAAACGGTCTTCCGGTGTGCGCAGGATTCGCGCCTTGTCAATGACGGGGAGTGACTTCATATCGTGTTGTTCTGGGTTGACGTGGAACCGGCCTTTGCCGCGTTTCTGCGACGCATCCATTGCCCGATATTGCTCAGCCAGTGCGAGGCATGCGCAGGAAACAGGCGGAACATCCAGTCCATGAATCTGGCGTCGGCCCCAATGAGCACACGGGTTTTGCGGGTCTCTATCGCCCGTAGGATGACCGCAGCGGCCTGTTGCGGGGTGGTGCGCGCCAGGTTAGTGAAGTTGTCGCGCATTTCCTGGTCGGAGTCGGCCACCATGGATACATCGGTGATGCGGGCGCTGTTGGCGATATTGGTTTTGATGCCCCCGGGGTGTACACACAGCACATCCAGACCGGAGCCCCGGAGTTCTTCGCGCAAGGCGTCGCTAAAGCCGCGCACCGCTGCCTTGCTGGCGTTGTAGATTCCCTGCGTTGGAATCGACACCATGGCAAAGATGCTGGAGATATTGACCAGCACCGCGTCGGGGCGCTGGCGCATTTGCGGGATGAAGGCCTGGCAACCATGCACGACACCCCAAAAGTTGATGTTCATGAGCCACTGTGCATCCATTGTGCGCAGTTTTTCGATGGGTGCCATCAGGCCGACGCCCGCGTTGTTGATCAACACATCTGCGCCGCCGAGTCGGGTCTGTGCCTCCTGGGCGAGCGCATACAGAACCGCTTCGTCGCCTGTGTCTGATACAAGGCCCGAACACTCGACCCCCTTGGCTTTCAAAACCGAGACAACGCGGTCAAGTCCTGCGGCATCGATATCGGCAAGCAGGAGGCGCGCTCCGCGCGCGGCGCTGGCGTGCGCAAGGGCTTCTCCGATGCCCGAGGCTGCACCCGTAATGACGACCGATTTGCCTTGCAGTGTGCGCATGTCAGTAAAGCCTTTTGTGTTCAATGACTGTGGAGTTGGCCGGCAGGCTGAACAGCATGCCGTCCTCGCCGACGGTGATGGGCTTGTCGTAGAACGTTGCCGCATCGCCCAGGAATGCGGGGTAGGCGAAGCGCAATGGCAGAGGCGGAACAATATGGTTGAGTACCAATTCTCTGGCGCCCGCTGCAGCAGCCTGGGCCGCGGCCTCCTCGGGCGTGGTGTGGTAATTCAGGATGTCCCGCATGACTTGCGACATGTTCTCCATGTTGTGATTGGTGAAGCCGGTTTCCAGGATTTTGACCAACTTGGGTTGCAGTGCCTCGTGGACCAGAATGTCTACGCCCTGGGCCATGGTTTGCACGCTCGGGGTCTTCTTGGTGTCCCCGGTGATGACGACCGATCGCCCCTTGTAGTCAAACCGGTAGCCGACTGCTGGGTCGATGGGTGCATGGTCCACGCGAAATGCCGTCACTTTCAGCCCTTTGTCATTGAGCACGACGATCTGCTCTCCTTGGCCGACGGGGGGCAGGGCGAAGGGCATGCCTTTGCCGCCACTTCCGCCGGGCGGCATGATCTTGGGCGAATGGTGTGCCACCCGGTAGCCGAAGTCGAGTACATACGCCGCACGAAACCCGTCCACGACCTGATCGACGCCTGTGGGGCCGTACACGGGTGTGGGGGTCTGAAAAGTGCCAACACCCCAGCGCTGCAAGAGGAACGGGCCAATGCCATCGATGTGGTCCGAGTGAAAGTGCGTCAGAAAGATCGCTTCAATTTTGGCCGCCGGAATGCCCATGTACCCCAGCGTGCGGGCGCTGCCTTCTCCGGTGTCGACGACGAACAGCCGGTCGCCTGCGATGATGGCCGAGCAGGGGCCCGCGCGGGTCGGGTCGGGGAACGGGGAGCCAGTGCCACACAAAGCCAGGTGCAGGCCGTCAGGCAGGTCCGGGATGATGTTGCGCCCGACATTCTTGTCGACCATCTGCGTCAGCAAAGCCGTGGCGATGGGGCGTTGAAACACCCACACCACCACAGCACTGGCTCCCAAAACGAGCAGCGTGCCGAGAATCCAGCGTGTCTTGCGTTGCATTGAATATTTTCCCTTGCCTTTAGTTCACAAATACCCGTGCCAGGCGCCCCATCGAACTCCAGTAGAGATCTCGGCCCCAGCCCACGCTGGGGAATACGACGCCTTGCATGACGCCGCCCGTGCGCACGCGCCCACGTTCGGCGCCAGTTTCCGTATCCAGCACCACCACCTCCTCACCAAAACGGCGGTAGTCGTTGGTGACCAGTTCCCCGGTTTCGGGATACAACACCATATGGCTCGCACACCCAAAATGCGGCTTGTGCCACAGCGGTTTCAGGGCTCGGGTGGTTGTGTCAAAACGCCATGCGCGCAAGTGGCAATTGGCCGAGTCATAGCCCACCACGATTCTGCGCCGAAGGTCATAGACCGGCGGGTTGGTCACGCTGCCACCGCGAACGCCGCATATGTCCAGCTCTTGGTGGTCTGCGCAATCATGGAGCGATACGCGGATGAGGCGATTGGGTGTAGGGTTAACACCAGCGCCCACCATCCGGAACTGGTAGCGGTGTTTTCCGTTGTCCATAAACCAGGCGTGCTGTCCGTCCAGCACCACATCCCACCCGTAGGTTTGCGTCGTGTTACCAATGTAGTCAAAGCGCCAGGTGGTGTCGAACTCCAACGCCGCGTTTGCGTCAGACCAGTGGTAGCGAAAGATCGAGCGAACCCCTACGACGTAAACCGAGTTGCCCATGGCGCTCAGGCGTGCAATCGAGGGCTCTGGGCAGTCCAGATCGCTGCATGCGCGGGTGACCGTATCGGGGTTCAACACGGTCAGACGTGCAGGCGCCGAATCGGACAGGTTCTTGGTGACGATGAGACCGTTGTCCAGCACGACAAACGAGTTGTAGGGCGCATGGATCGGCAACTGCAATTGGGTCAGAGGTTCGCAATTGCGGTTCAGCCGGTGCAGGTAGCGGCCGTAGACCACATACAGATCGCCGTTGCAATGCACGGCCATGCCACCGGGCCACATGGGCCCACCTGCCAGGCGCGGTGAGCGCACGATGGTTTTCAGGCTGATGGGGTCGATTTTCTCAACGCAGGCCGTGGTGGGAAGCCCGATCTGCGCACGCAGGGCCGAATGCTGTAACAGGTAGACCTCGCCCGGGCTGCCCAACACAGTCATGGTGGACATCAGCGTGTTGCGCGTGACGCACTGCAGCCGTTCACCAGGTTGCAGCATCAATCCGGCTGCAACGCCACTGCCGGCCATGGCGGTTTGCAGCCGCTGCGGTCCACCGTCCTCAGCCGGCCATGGTGATAAGAAGTACCCGCTAGCCCTCATGAAATGGACGCAGTGCGCTTCTTTTTTAATAGCACCACAACGGATGAGAGCAGCACAAAAAGCACCAGACCGGCGGCTCCGTAGGTTGGCAGCCAGTAGTTGTACATGCCGTTGATCAGCACGGCACGGGACGGCGTGTAGCCAGAGGGCATGGGCAGAACGCCATGCGCCTTTTCATAGGCCCGGTAGTCGCGCTGCATGGATGCAAAACGTTCCGGCATTTCGCGTTGCAGGTCATGCGTCTCTCCGGGATCTTTTTGCACGTCGTACAGATGCCACAGCCCGTCGCCCACGGGTGGGTCATTGCGCGACAGCTTGAGATCACCTTTGAACAAGGCCTTGTTGCCCGACAGTTCGTAGCCCAAGGGCTCATCCGCTGTGCGCACGATCCCGGTTTCGCCCTTGACCAGGGATACCAGGCTTTTGCCGGTGATCGGCTCAATGGCCCGGCCGCGGTATTGCGTTCCAGGCAGGGGCACGGCTGCGATTTCCAGCAGGGTGGGGGGGATGTCGGTCACGTGGGTCAGCGCTTTTGCAATCTGGTTGCTGCGCCCGCCCGCAACGCCCGCAATGACCATGGGCACACGGATGCCGCCTTCGGCTGCGTAAAACTTGTAGCCTGTCAGTGGTGACACCGATGCACTGGCCCAGCCGGGGCCCGGAATGCCATACGCGCCCTTGCCACCCAGACGGTTGATGTCTTGCGAGTACTGGGTCCACAGCCAGGGTTGCGCGTCCCTGTAGTCGCTGCCCTCGGCGCCGTTGTCCGACAGGAATACAAAGACCGTGTTGTCGTACTCGCCACTGGCCTTGAGGTGGGCAATGAGCCGGCCTACCTCGTGGTCCATGGCGTCCGCCATGGCCGCGTAGATTTCCATCTCGCGCTGTTGGTACAGTTGGTCACTTTCGCTCAATGCGTTCCAGTCTGCGGTGGTGCCCATGCGCACGGTGGTGCTGTCTGCGGGAATGATGCCCAATGCAGCTGCGCTCTTGCGGCGTTGTTCGCGCAGTGCGTCCCATCCGCCCTTGTATCGGCCCCGGTATTTGTCAACAAACGCCTTGGGTGCCTGAATCGGAACATGGTTGGCCTGAAAGCCTACGTATGCGAAGAAGGGCTTGCTGCTGTCTGCTGTGTCATTCGCCTTCAGATAGCCAATCATGCGGTCCACAAAGTAAGTCGACGAGTAGTACTCGGCCGGCATGGTGGCAGGCTTGCCATCTTCAAACCACTCCACCGTGGCGGAGTGTGGCAAGTAGCGTTGCGTGGGCACCCAGTTGTCGGAACCGGTATCACCCTGAATGATGGAGCGGTCAAAACCGCGGCGGTTGGGCAGGTTATGGGATTCGGACCCCACGTTCCATTTTCCCGTGATGTAGGTGCGGTAACCGCTGTCTTGCAACAGCGTGGCAACCGTAACCACGTTTTGTGACAGAGAACCCAGGTAGCCAGACTTGCCCAGGTGCTCGCGCGGCATGGCTTCGCGCAGATTGCCAACGCCATTGCGGTGGTTGTCCACACCGGTCAGCAGCATGGAGCGTGTTGGGGAGCAGGACGCCGCGGCGTGAAAATTGGTGAACCGCGTTCCACGGTGCGCCAGCGCATCAATGTTGGGGGTGTCAATTTCACCACCAAACGACCCCACGTCGGTGAAGCCCCAGTCATCAGCTACCAGCACCACAATGTTGGGGCGCACAGCCGCGCCGCGAGTGGCCTGCGATGCAACTGACGCCGCGTGTGCCGACAGAATGCCTGCACACCAGGCAGTTGCAATGGATGCGGTCAACACTTTCCTGAACGTGTGCATGGGTGCTCGGTGGCTTGAAAATTGAACTGCAAGTTTATGAAATAAGTTCACGTTTGTGTTTCAGGTTCGCGGGTGCCTCCGGCTTTGCCCAAGAGGCTGACAAAAGGGTATTGGTTTCAAGGCGATAGGCTGGGCGCCCTAGGGTCACTACCTAGCTTCGCATCGTCGTGTGGACTGGGCACGTTCAGATTCACGTCATGCGCCGAGGCCCGCGCATGCATCGTAAAATTCCGGCCATGGCCTCCCGCAAACACCCATCCACACCGCAGGCTGTTGCAGGCGCCGAGGCCCAGACAACCCAGGCACCGACTGCTGCGCGATTGACGCGTGACGACTGGCTCGACGCCGCTTTCCGGGCGGCCGTTGACGGAGGAATGGGTGCGGTGCGCGTCCTGACACTGGCCCAGTCGCTGGGAGTAACCCGCGGCAGTTTCTACTGGCACTTTGCTGACCATGCTGAGCTTGTCAGTGCATTGATTGATCGCTGGTATCAGCGTACGGTCGCCGCGGACCAGGAGGAGCTTCCAGACGGTCAGCGCAACCCGGCCGCCAGCATTCTGCGCATTCTCGACGGCGCCATTGCCCATTCGGTCCAGGACCGCGACCACGACCGTTTTGAGCAGGCGCTGCGCAGTCTGGCGAGCAAGGACAGCACCGTGGCCGCCTTGCTGGAAAGGGTGGATCGCGCGCGCCTGCAACTGGTTTACAACCACTATTTGCAGTTGGTACACGATGACGCGACGGCGCGGGAGCTATCCGCGCTGTTCTACCTTGCGGTCGTGGGAAGCCATGAGGCGCTCAACCGTCCCTCCGCCAGCGTCAAGGTTTCGAACTACTTGAAATCGATCATCGCCAGGCATCTGGTGCATGCAGTCGCGGCTACCAAGCCTTGATGATCCGCAACTGCAAAGATTCGGAAACCAGGGCGTTCTGGCTGCCAAAGTTGCGGCTGAAATGCAGATTGAGTCCCGCATCTTTGCCCGGGATCTTGTACGACAGGAAAGGGCCAAAGCCGTAGTTCCGGTAGCGATTGCCACCGGAGGTTGCCCCTGCCCCCGAATCGTCCGATACCTGCTGGATGGCCAACAGGTTTGCCCCGAAAGCCCAGTTGCCGGTCACCTTGGTCAGTGCGGTCTCCGCATATACAAAGTCGCCGCTACGGTAGTCTGTCTCCAGGTTCGACGAGTTGATGCCATAGGACAGGCGTCCAGCCACGGTAACACCGGAGTCCCAGTTGCTATCGGTGTGGTTGGGGTTGAGCGAATATGTCAGCGCAACGCCGGGCCGCAGTGTGTAGAAGTTGCCAAAGCCCGGATTGGGACCGCGGGTCTTGTCATACGCGCCGGTGGGCACAAACAGCGAGACGCCGGCCGCAATCTTCAGCCGGTTTTCGTGGCGCACCCATGCTGCGGTCAACTCGGTGTCCCCAAAGCCAGTCACGTTGACGTTCTCGCTCGTATTGCGCGCAATCAAGGCGGACTGGACGGTGTAGTTCGTTGTGTTGGCGATGGTGGTAATGGCACCCAGCACCTGCGCTGGCAACGCGGCTCCCGGCGCCGGAGACACGGTACCTGCGGGTTGTGATGCAAAGAATGTGCGGTTGATGGATATCAACGGTACGTTGGCCGCAAACGCCAGTCGGCCACCTGCATAGGTGTCTTCTGTCATATACCCGCCAATCAGGTTGATCTGCGTCTGTGCCTGATCGAACTTGATGGTGCCCGGTGCTATTTTGAGCGTGTAGGTGCCATCCGCAATCGGCAGCCCTGCCTTGGAATTGGTGGGCAGCGGCACGGCGCGTGCCGCGAGGCCGATGTCATTGCCGCTGTCGTCGGCAATTTTGTAAATGTGGATATACGTGGTGATCGCCGTACCAAAGAAGCCGGGGTTGTCCGCTGCGGCGGCTATCTCTCCGCCAAAGGCACCAATGGGTGACTGGCGCGACTTGTACCCCTCACTGGCGCTGGCTCCCGTCGCCGCGGCAAGCAGAGCCATGCAAGAGGTGACTTGAAAGACGGTGCGGTGCGGGGCTGGGATTTGCATGACGGGGTCTCCAATTGAAGTCCTAGTCTAGGTCTTCCATACATCACTGTATGTTGGTGTTTGCCCTAGCCCCGCATGCCCAGCCCCCGCGCTCTGGTCAGTACTGCGGTTGGTACTTGCGGATCGCCGCCTTCACGGCATCGGTCAGCGCAAAGCCGGCGCCGAACTTCTGCGCCAGTTCTGCCGCACGTGCCTCGAATGCCTCGATGCCCATGCCATAGATGAACTGCATCGCGCCACCGGTCCAGGCCGGAAAACCAATGCCAAAGATGGACCCGATATTGGCGTCGTGCACCGTGGTCAAGACGTTTTCGCTCAAGCACCGCGCGGTCTCCACCGCCTGGCGGAACAGCAAACGGTCCTTCAGGTCGGTGATAGTCCACTGGGCATCGGCCTTCTCAAACAGGGGCTTGAGTTGCGGCCACAGGAACTTCTTGGCACCCTTTTCGGCGGGGTATTCGTAGAAGCCGCCGCCAGCCGCACGTCCGGCGCGGCCCAGCTCGGTCACCATGCGCCGCGCAATGGCTTCGCCGGGGGATGGTGTGTAGGTCTTGCCCTCGGCGGCGTAATCGGCCTGGGTCTGGTCCATGACGTGCACGCTCAGGGACAGCGAGGTCTCGTCAATCACCGCGAGCGGTCCCACCGGCATGCCGCACTGGATGCCCGCGTTCTCGATGGCTGCGGCGGGAATGCCTTCGCCCAGCATCGCGATGCCTTCCATGACGAAGGTGCCAAACACCCGGCTGGTGAAGAAGCCGCGTGAGTCGTTGACGACGATGGGCATCTTGCCAATGGCCTGCACATAGTCATAGGCGCGGGCCACGGTCTCGTCATCGGTCTGTTTGCCGCGGATGATTTCCACCAACTGCATCTTGTCCACCGGGCTGAAGAAGTGGATGCCGATGAACTTCTTGGCGTCGCGGCTGGCCGTGGCCAGGCCAGTGATCGGCAGCGTGGAGGTGTTGGAGGCAAAGAAGCCGCCGGGTGCCAGCATGGGCTCGGACTCCTTGGTGACCTTGGCCTTGAGCTCGCGGTTCTCGAACACGGCCTCGATGATCAGGTCGCAGCCCTGCAGGTCTTCTACCTTGGCGGTGGGCTGGATGCGCGCCAGGATTTCGGCTTGCTTGTCGGCTGTCATGCGGCCCTTGTCCACGCGGCCCTGGGTGATCTTGGCGCTGTAGCTCTTGCCCAGGTCGGCCTTCTCCTGGCTCACGTCTTTCAGTACGGTTGCAATGCCCTTGCTGGCCTGCGAGTAGGCAATGCCCGCGCCCATCATGCCGGCGCCCAGCAGGCCCACCTTGGCGGGCTTGAAGCGCGGCACGTCCTTGGGCCGGCTCTGGCCGCCCTTGATGGCGTTGAGGTTGAAGAAAAAGGTGTTGATCATGGCCTTGGCATTGGTGCCGGTCATGAGCTTGGCCAGCGCGCGGCTTTCCAGGCGCAGCGCAGTTTCGATGTCCACCTGCAGGCCTTCGACCATGCAGGCCATGATGGCCTCGGGTGCGGGGTACAGGCCACGGGTCTGCTTCTTGATCATGGCCGGGGCCACGACCAGCATTTGCGCGACGGCAGGCGAGGAGGGCAGGCCGCCCGGCACCTT
This sequence comes from Rhodoferax sp., assembly GCA_030645355.1. Classification (GTDB taxonomy): domain Bacteria; phylum Pseudomonadota; class Gammaproteobacteria; order Burkholderiales; family Burkholderiaceae_C; genus Allorhodoferax. Next base: position 23,278 of record JAUSNJ010000015.1, read on the forward strand.
GTAGCCCTTGGCCTCCCAGGGGTGCTGTGCGCTGGGGTTGGCGGCGATCCAGGCCAGGGCGCGGGTTTTCATCTCGGCGGCGGCGTTGTCGCCGGGCGCGACCAGGTCGTGCACCAGGCCCAGGCCTTTGGCATCGGCGGGGCTGAATAGCTTGCCCTCAACCAGATAGGGCTGGGCGCCCATCAGGCCCAGGTGGCGTGTCATCTTGGTCACGCCGCTGGCACCGGGCAGCAGGCCCAGCGTCACCTCGGGCAGGCCGAACTGGGTCTTGGGCGAGTCGATGGCGATGCGGTGGTGGCCGATCAGGGCAACTTCCCAGCCGCCGCCCAGCGCCGTGCCATTGAGCAGGCTGACCACGGGTTTGCCCAAGGTTTCCAGAAAGCGCATGTTTTTCTTCAGGCGCTCGATTTCGGCGTAGACCTTCTGCGCGTCGGCGGGCGTGATGCGCATGGTGGCCTTGAGGTCGGCGCCGGCAAAGAAGGTGCTCTTGGCGGAGGCCAGCAGGATGCCTTTGATGGCGTCTTTGTCCTGGGCGACCTGCGCCGCGACGTCGGCCATGTCGTCCTGCCACTGCAGGCACATGGTGTTGACGGGAGAGTTGGGTTCGTCAAAGGTGATGGTGGCAATGCCCATACCGTTGATGTTTTCCAGGGAGTATTGAATGGTTTTCATAATGCTATCAAGTTAGGAGCGTTCTACGCAATATCTACGAGGGCTAGAGGCCAATTTGGTTCACAAGCGTTCCACGATGGTGGCAATGCCCATGCCGCCACCCACGCACAGCGTGGCCATGCCGTAGCGTAATTTGCGCCTGTGCAGCTCGTCGATCAGCACGCCCAGAATCATGGCGCCGGTGGCGCCCAGGGGGTGGCCCATGGCGATGGCGCCGCCGTTCACGTTGACCTTGTCGTGTGGCACCTTCATTTCCTTCATGAAGCGCATCACCACGGCGGCAAAGGCCTCGTTCACTTCAAACAGGTCAATGTCGTTGATAGAGAGTCCTGCCTTGGCCAGCGCCTTGCGCGCGGCTGGCATGGGGCCGGTCAGCATGATGGTGGGGTCCGCGCCCGACAGGGCGGTGGCGACAATGCGCGCGCGTGGTGTCAGGCCATGGGCCTTGGCCGCAGCCTCGTTGCCAATCAGCACGGCGGCCGCACCATCGACGATGCCGGACGAGTTGCCGGCGTGGTGCACGTGGTGGATGCGTTCTACCTGGGGGTAGCGGGTCAATGCCACCTGGTCAAAGCCCATGCCGCCCATTTGCTCAAACGCAGGTTTGAGGCCGGCCAGGCCTTCCAGCGTGGTGTTGGGCTTGATGAATTCGTCCTTGCCCAGAATGACCTGTCCCAAAGCATCTCTGACGGGCATGATGGAGCGATCAAAGTAGCCCGCTGCCTGCGCCGCAGTGGCGCGCTTTTGTGATTCCAGCGCAAAGGCGTCTACATCCGCGCGGGTAAAGCCTTCCAGCGTGGCGATCAGATCGGCGCCAATGCCTTGCGGCACGAATGCGGTTTGCGAGTTGGTCTCGGGGTCCATCGCCCAGGCCCCGCCGTCCGAGCCAATCGGTACGCGGCTCATGCTCTCCACGCCACCGGCCACCACCAGGTCTTCCCAGCCGGAGCGCACCTTTTGCGCGGCCATGTTCACAGCCTCCAGCCCGGAGGCGCAGAAGCGGTTGACCTGGACGCCGGCACACTGGAAGTCCCAGCCCGCCTTGAGTGCGGCCACCTTGGGCAGCACCGCGCCCTGGTCGCCGACGGGGGAGACGATGCCCATCACCACATCGTCTACCAATGCCGTGTCGAACTGGTGGCGCTGCTGCAGGTTGGTCAGCAGGCCGGCCAGCAGGGTGACGGGCTTGACCTCG
>JAUSNJ010000019.1 GCA_030645355.1 Rhodoferax sp.
ACAGCCAGGCCTTGGGAAACGCCGCGGCCCACAGGCCGATGGCTTCGGTCATCACGAAGGCCATGCCCGCGCCTATCCAGGTCGCGTGCAGCGCGCGTTCGCGCTGGCCCGCACCCATGCAGGTGCCCACCATCGCGACCAACGGCGCACCGAAACCGAAGACCAGCGGCACCAGCAGATACTCCAGCCGCGAGGCCGTGCCGTAGCCGGCAATCGCCGCGGTGCCGAAGCCGCCAACCAGCGCGGTGGTGATGCCTATGGCCAGGTTGGTGGCCACCGTGGACACCGTGCCGACCAGGCCGACACGCAGGATGTCCTTGAACAAAACCCAACGAAAACGGACGTGTTCGAGCGACGGGCGCAACAGGCTTTTCGGCGACCACAAATAAGCTGCCAGCACCAGGCTGCCCACCAGGTAGTAGGCCAGCAGTGCAATGGCCCCGCCGGCGATGCCCAGCGCGGGCAGCGGTCCCCAGCCGAAAATCAGCAAGGGCGACAGCGGCAGAAGCACCAGCGCGCCCAGCACGGTGACATTGGCCGGCACCGCCATGTTGCCGGTTCCGCGGATCACCGCCGACAGTGTGTTGAACACCCAGACCAGCACGGCGCCGGCAAACACCCAGTTGGAATACACCATGGCCGCCTCCAGTGCGCCGCCGGTGCCGCCCATGCGCGCATACAGCCAGCGCCCGCCGCCCAGCACCGCGACCGTGAACAGCAGCGCGAATACGGCGGCGATGACCAGCGCGTGGAGCACCAGCGCATCGGCATCGTCCTTGCGCCGCGCGCCCAGCGCACGGGCAATCGCCGAGGCAATGCCGCCGCCCATAGCACCGGCCGAGGTCATCTGCATCAGCATCACCACCGGAAACACCAGGGCCATGCCGGCGAGCGCGTCGGTGCCGAGTTTGCCGACGAACCAGGTCTCGATCAGACCGACACCGGCCTGCGCCAGCATGACCAGCACATTGGGCGCGGCCAGGCGCAGCAGGGTCGGGGCGATGGGCGCTTCCAGCAGAAGCCGCGTGCGAGGGTCTAGATCAGCCCCCACGTTCGTTCACTCCGAGCCTGCGGCAGCTCTCTGCCCCTCGCACTGGAAAAGGGGCCGCTGCGCCTGCGGACTGGCAGAGCCAGATCCGCGGCCCCTGCTTGAAAATACAGGGCATCGCGACTGCCAACTGGCGCTGTCTCATGTGGCTGCCCTCACCTGACGCGGCAGCTTGGCCTCGCGGATCGGCAGGTTCACCAGCGCGGCACCCGCGGCCAGCACGATGTCGATGTACCAGACCCAGTCGTAGCTGCCGGTCGCCTGGAACACATAACCGCCGAGGAAGGCGCCGAAAAAACCGCCGATCTGGTGCGCCAGCATCACGATGCCGAACAGCATGGCCATGTTGGCCGTGCCGAACATCTTGGCCACCAGGCCCGCCGTCGGCGGCACGGTCGA
>JAUSNJ010000025.1 GCA_030645355.1 Rhodoferax sp.
TTCCGTTCGGTGCTGGAAACCCAGCGCACCCTGCTGTCCACGCAAGACAGCGTGGAGGCCACCCGCGCCAGCCTGAGCGCCGACCATGTGCGCCTGTACAAGGCGCTGGGCGGCGGCTGGACGCCCAGCGCCATCGCCGCCACCCCCTGACACCCCTTCACCGAACACGCCATGACTACCCCGAACACGCCCAATACGCCAACCCCGCCCGCCACCCCGCCCACTGCCGCCGACCTGCAAACCCTGCTCAAGGAAGCCCCGGCGCTGGCCTGGTGGCGGCGCCCGCTGCTTTGGGGCGCCGTGGTGGCCTTGCTGGTGCTCGCGGGCGGCCTGTACTACTGGCAGGCGCAAAAAAAGGCCAGCGCCGTGCCCGCCTATGTGACGCAGGCCGTGCGCAAGGGCGAGCTCACGCTCCATGTGTCGGCCAATGGCACGCTGCAGCCCACGCGTTCGGTCAACATCGGCAGCGAGTTGTCAGGCACCGTCAAGCGCGTGCTGGTCGACGTGAACGACCGCATCAAGAAAGGCCAGGTGCTGGTGGAACTGGACACCGCCAAGCTGTCCGACCAGGTGCTGCGCTCCCGCGCGGCGCTGGCGTCGGCGCAGGCCCAGCTGGCCCAAAGCACCGCCACCGTCAAGGAGTCCCGGGCCACCCTGGCCCGCTTTGAGGAAGTCGCGCGCCTGTCCGGCGGCAAGGTGCCGTCGGCCACGGAACTGGACAGCGCACGCGCCAACGTGGACCGCGCCATTGCCATGGAAGCCAGCGCCCGCGCCAACGTGGCCGAGGCCCGCGCCAGCGTGTCGACCGACGAGACCAACCTGGGCAAGGCCTCGATCCGCTCGCCGATCGACGGCGTGGTGCTGACGCGCACGGTGGACCCCGGCAACGCGGTGGCCGCTTCGCTGCAGGCCGTGACGCTGTTCACCGTGGCCGAAGACCTGGCCCAGCTGCGGCTGGAAGTGAGCGTGGACGAGGCCGATGTGGGCGCGGTCAAGGTCGGCCAGAAGGCCAGCTTTACCGTCAGCGCCTACCCGTCGCGCCGCTACCCGGCCAGCATCACCCGCGTGGCCTTTGGCTCAACCAAGACCGAGAACGTGGTGACCTACGTGACCTGGCTCAACGTGGACAACACCGACCTGAGCCTGCGCCCCGGCATGACCGCCGCCGCGACCATCGTCGCGGTGGAGCGCACCGGCGTGCTGCTCGTGCCCAACACCGCGCTGCGCTTTGCCCCGGCCCAGCCCACCGGCGCGGCGGCGGATTCCGGCGGCGGCCTGCTGTCCAAGCTGATGCCGCGCATGCCGCGCACCGGCGTGCGCAAGGCCGCAGGCGGTGAAGCGGCCGGCAAGCAGGTCTATGTGCTCAAGGACGGCCAGGCCGTGGCCGTTTCGGTCCAGACCGGCATCAGCGACGGCCGCATGACCGAGGTGGTGGGCGGCGAACTGCAGGAAGGCATGGCCGTGATCACCGACCAGCGCACGGGCGCCGCCGCACCATGACCGACGCCCCGCCCCTGATCCGCCTGCGCGGCATCACCAAGGTCTATGGCGAGGGCGCGACTGCGCTGCAAGCCCTCAAGGGCGTGGACCTGGACATAGCAGCCGGCGATTTTGTCGCCATCATGGGCCCCAGCGGCTCGGGCAAGTCCACCGCCATGAACACACTGGGCTGCCTGGACACGCCGACGGCGGGCCAATACCTGTTCCAGGGCGTGCCCGTGCAGTCGCTCTCGCGCGACCAGCGCGCGCTGCTGCGGCGGCGCTTTTTTGGCTTTGTGTTCCAGGGCTTCAATTTGCTGGCGCGCACCTCGGCACAAGAAAACGTCGAGTTGCCGCTGCTCTACCGGGGCGAATCGGCCGCCGCCCGCCACGCCGCAGCCGCCCGCGCGCTGGATGCCGTGGGCCTGAAGGGCTGGGAACACCACCTGCCGTCCGAGCTCTCCGGCGGGCAGCAGCAGCGCGTGGCGATTGCGCGCGCCCTGGTCACCGAGCCCACGGTGCTGCTGGCCGATGAACCGACTGGCAACCTCGACACCCAGCGCAGCCGCGAAATCATGGAGCTGCTGTGGCGCCTGAACGTGGACAAGGGCATCACCGTGCTGATGGTCACGCACGAGCTCGACATGGCGGCGTATGCCAGGCGCATGGTGCGCTTTGTGGATGGCGCGGTGGCCAGCGACACGCGCAACGCGCATCCGGCTGGCCTGCACGAAAGCGATGCCACCGAATCGGTAGCCTCACCAGTGCTGGAGGCCCGCTGATGCTGCTCAACACCCTGCTGCTGGCCCTGCGCTCCATACGGCGCAACCTGATGCGCTCGTTTTTGACCATCCTGGGCATCGTGATCGGCGTCAGCGCCGTGATCACCATGGTCACCCTGGGCAAGGGCGCCACGCTGGCGGTGCAAAACCAGATTTCCGGCCTGGGCACCAACCTGCTGCAGGTACGCCCCGGCCAGCGCATGGGCCCCGGCAGCGGCGGCGCCACCGCACCATCGTTCAAGGAAACAGACGCCGAGGCGATTGCCAGCCAGATTGGCGGCATCCTGGCCGTGGCCCCCGAGGCCCGCACCGGCAGCACGCTGGTGGCGGGCGGGCGCAACTGGAGCAGCAGCGTGATCGGCAGCACCAACGCCTGGCTGCAGGCCGGCAACTGGACGCTGGCCGACGGCCGGGTGTTTTCAGACGACGAGCTGCGCGCCGGCTCGGCCGTCTGCCTGATTGGCGAGACCGTGCGGCGCGAGTTGTTTGGCACCCGCCCGGCCGTGGGCGAGCAGCTGCGCGTGAAGCAAATCTCTTGCGAAATCGTCGGCCAGCTGGCGTCCAAGGGCCAGGGCGCTTTTGGCAACGACCAGGACGACGTGGTGCTAATGCCCATCAGAACGCTGCTGCGCCGCATCACCGGCAACACCCGCGTCAACACGCTGCTGGTGTCGATGGCCGAGGACAGCGACGCCAACCGCGTCAAGTCCGGCATGACCCAGC
>JAUSNJ010000026.1 GCA_030645355.1 Rhodoferax sp.
CACCGCCGTGCACCACGACCGGGTTGATGCCGACCAGCTTCAAGAGCACCACGTCCTCGGCAAAATCGGCCTGCAAGGCCGGGTCGGTCATGGCATTGCCGCCGTACTTGATGACCATGGTCTTGCCATGGAACTTGCGGATGTAAGGCAATGCCTGGGCCAGTATCTCGGCCTTGTCGCGCGGGGCAATCTTGCTAACGTCGGTCATGGGGTGGTGCGCCTGAGGCGATGAGTGGGGGTGCGAATTGTGCCGCAGGCATTGCATGGCACCCCTGTGAGTTCAGCTTTTGACGGCAAAATCTTCTCTGCTTTTGCCGTCGACCAGCAAGGCCGTCAGCCAGCGCGGCGTCAAACCGCGACCACTCCAGCTCTCGCCGTTGGGGCCGAAGTACTTGGCGGCGACAGGCGCCGCGACCTTCTTGGCTGCACCGGCGGGCTTGTCAAGCGCACCGCTCTTGGTGGCTTTGGTGATCTTGGTGGCTTTGGCTTTGCCCTTGGCTCCGCGCGCTTTGCCCGGCTGCAAATCCTTCAGTGTGATGCCAAAGGCCTGCATCTTGACCAGAATTTCCTGCACCGTCTTGCCAAATTCCCGGGCTTTGATTTCCGTGGCCTGTTTTTGCAGTTTCTCTATCTGACTTTGAATCTCGATCAAATCGCTCATGCTAAAACCTCTTTGTTAAAAATTGATAATCATTATGTCGGCGGCTCTGGCCGGCCCTTTGTCCCGATCATTCTAATCGAGTCACATTATTTCAACTCCCAGCGTTCAAGCTGAAGCAAGAATATGACTTCAATTTTTGACCATTAATATGTGGTGTCTAACAATTTATATTAGCCTGACTCCCAAAAGCGTTCCGAAAATATTATCAAGAGGCTATTGGGACTTGCTTTGGTCAATGGTCAAACAGGCTCAAAAATGAATCCCGCGCATCATCTGCTGCATGGCGACAGCCTCTGGCGACAAATGCTGCTTGACCACTTTGTCGCCCGGCTTGGCGCCTTTTGCCGCGCCGGAATCAGGGAACATCCTGAAACTCGTGTTCATCGCAATTTGCGCCACCCGCGGCAACACAGCATGCAGAATCTGGCCGGTAATACCCAGGCGGGTCGCAATGCGCACCGGTTTGAATATGCAGGCTTCGGCAATCATGTCGGCCGCTTCTTCGGGCGCCAGCGTCGGCACGTTGTTGTACAGCCCGGTCGGCGCGATCATGGGGGTGCGAACCAGCGGCATGTTGATGGTGGTAAAAGTCACGCCCTGATCGGCAAACTCACTGGATGCGCAGCGCGCCCAGGCCTCCAGCGCGGCCTTGGACGCCACATAAGCGCTGAAACGCGGCGCGTTGGTCAACACGCCGATCGAGCTGATATTGACCACATGGCCTTTGTGTTTGGCCACCATGCTGGGCAGCAGGCCCATTGTGACGCGTAGGCAGCCGAAATAATTGAGCTGCATGGTGCGCTCAAAGTCGTGAAAACGGTCATAACTTGACTCGATGGCACGGCG
>JAUSNJ010000029.1 GCA_030645355.1 Rhodoferax sp.
GGTGACCTGTTGCACTTTCAGGACAACAGCATCAGCTACCTGAACGGCAGCAACTTCAATGAAATGAACAACAACGATGAAGAGCAGCGCTCGCAAAGCACCTTCACCTTCGAGCACGCCAGCGGCTGGAACTGGGGCGACATCTTTGCCTTCTACGACTACATCGACGCCGACAACATGCAATACCGTGGCAACCATGTGTTCACCATGGATGCCAAAGAACACAGCAATTTCTACTACATGGAAATTTCACCACGTATCAGTGGCAGCTGGCTGACTGGCCAAAGCCTGACGTTCGGCCCGGTCAAGGATGTGTTGGCAGCCTTTACCTATGAAAAAGGTAACGGCGGCCCAGGCACCGAGAACTACCTCTACGGCGTTGGACTGGACTGGGACGTACCGGGTTTCGCCTTTTTGCAGACCAACCTGTACCAGGTAAAGATCAACAACAACGTGTTCTTTGATTACGACCTCGGCAGCGAAACCGCCGGCGACACCAGCAACGGCTACACCCAACAGCTGACCGTAGCCGGTGCCTACCCCTTCGCCATCGGCGAACAAAGCTTCGTCATCGACGGCTACGCCGACTGGCGCGCACCGTCCAAAGAGGCCAACACCCAAACCTCGCTGGGTTCCTCGATCCAGGTCAAATGGGACGCGGGTAAGGAGCTGTTCGGTGAAGCACGCAAACTCTACATCGGTACCGAACTGAACATGTGGCACAACAAATACGGCGTCAAACCTATTGACGGCTCTGACAATGGTTTCGACCAGGCCGCCGTGCAGGCGCTGGTGAAGTACCACTTCTAAGACAGTTGCAACAAAGCCTGAACAAAGGGGACTTCGGTCCCCTTTGTGCTGCCTGGCCAAAAGACCGATTCCGTAGGGTGGGCTTCAGCCCACCGCTCCTGAACCCCGTAATATTGGTGGGCTAAAGCCCACCCTACACAAAGCCCAGCGACGACAACTCTGCCTCCCGCTCGGCGCAGCACATGGCTGGACAGCGCCATTTTCAAACCAAACCAGCCAGCAAAAACACTGGATACCGTCCACTTAATTTTTTGTACACAATCTGATAATTATTTGTTGCACATAATTAATAAACCCGACTACAGTGTTTGCGACCTGACTGCTCAGACAGTTTATGAGCAGCCAGTAAGCGGAGTGCCCTCACCGCGCTCCACTCAAGCCCACGACCGTCTAAAAACAAAATGGCAGGCTGACCCCCATGAGTGATTTTCCGCAGCAGCGCCGCCGTGCGCCCAGCAACCAACTGATCTACCAACTCGATGACCGTCCGGGATTTTTCCCCTCGATCTTCGCCGCCTTGCAACACGTGCTGGCCAGTTTCGTCGGCATCATCACCCCGACTCTGATCGTCGGCGGCGCCCTCGGCTTGCAGAGCGAAGTGCCCTACCTGATCAGCATGGCGCTGTTCGCCTCCGGCATTGGCACCTTTATCCAGGCCCGCCGTTTCGGCCCGGTGGGTTCCGGCCTGCTCTGTTTGCAGGGCACCAGCTTCGCCTTCCTCAGCGTGATTCTCAGCGCCGGCTTCCTGGTCAAGGCGCGTGGTGGTGGCACCGACGAGATTCTCGGCACCATCTTTGGCGTATGCTTTTTTGCCGCCTTTGTCGAGGTGGCCTTCAGTCAGTTCATCGACAAACTGCGCAAACTGATCTCCCCGGTGGTGACCGGCACCATCATCTGCCTGATGGGCCTGTCCCTGATCAAGGTGGCGGTTACCGACATGGCCGGCGGCTTCGGCGCCACCGATCTGGGCTCGGCAGAAAACCTCGGCCTGGCGTTTCTGGTGCTGGGCATCATCGTGGTGCTCAACCGCTTCAATGCACCGCTGGTGCGTTTGGGCGCGATCATCATCGGCCTGACCGTCGGCTACCTGGTGGCCATGTCGCTGGGTAAGGTGCAGCTGCCGGACTTTGCCGCCCTGCCGCTGGTCAGCGTGCCGGTGCCGTTCAAATACGGTTTCGCCTTCGACTGGGTGGCCTTCGTACCGATTGCCATCATCTTCCTGGTCACGCCTTTGGAAGCCGCTGGCGACCTGACCGCCAACTCGATGATCTCCCACCAACCGGTGCAAGGCCCGGTGTATATCCGCCGGATCAAATCCGGGCTGCTGGCCGACGGCCTCAACTCAGTGATCGCCGCCACCCTCAACAGCATGCCGATGGTCACCT
>JAUSNJ010000033.1 GCA_030645355.1 Rhodoferax sp.
CGACAAAGTCAAGGCGACCGAACTGTTTGCCAAGATGCAAGCCGTGGTGGACACCGTGGCTGACAAGGGCATCTTCCACAAGAACAAGGCAGCTCGCGACAAGAGCCGCCTGTCTACCAAGGTGAAAGCCCTGGCCGTCGCAGCTCAACCTGCAGCCTAAAATTTAGGCACATCGCACAGACCTTTCGGGGTCTGCCGTTTGCACCGGGTGCGCTGCCAGCAAAGCAAAAAAGCCGTTCATTGAACGGCTTTTTTGTTGGCATCGCCGATGGAATCAGGGCTTGACTGCGGCGGGCGCTGTCTCAGGTCGCGTCTCGCTGACCTGCAATTCGTTGTCTTTGGCGAAGTTCAGGCAAAAATCCCAGGCCATGACGTCGTACTCGCGCAGATCACTGTGCACGATCACGCATTTGACATTGCCAATAGAGGTCGGCACGCACCACGGGGAATAGGCCAGATGGCTCCCCGGCTGCGGCCCACCCGGACGGAACTGGCTCATGACACCGGCCAGCCGCTCCGCCCAGTCGCTGGGACGAAACGTCTTGCCGCTTCGGGTTACTCCCAGAATGTAGATTTCTTTAAAGGACGTCAAAGGCATGGTCTTGGAGGCAACAGAGCTGCGGTACCCGATCTTCTGTTGCACCGCACAAGAATTCTATCTGAGCCGGGCCACCGGTTTGCTGACACGCCATCGCATCACTGTGATGCCAAATTGTCAAAGATGTGCCATGGGCCACCGCCTAAAATTGCGGCTCAACGGACCACACTACCCTGGAGCCCCTACATGACCACTGCCCCCGCCGCGCCCTCTTCACCCCACGTGATGAACACCTATGGCCGTCTGCCCATCGCCCTGAGCCATGGCCGAGGCTGCCGTGTGTGGGACGTGAACGGCCGCGAGTACCTGGACGCGCTCGGTGGCATCGCAGTCAACACGCTGGGCCACAACCACCCCAAGCTGGTGGCCGCCCTGCAGGACCAGGTCACCAAGCTGATCCACACCTCCAACTACTACCACGTGCCCTTGCAGGAAGAATTGGCCAAGCTGCTGGTGGAGCGCTCGGGCATGACCAATGTGTTCTTCTGCTCCACCGGGCTGGAAGCCAACGAAGCCGCCTTGAAACTGGCGCGCAAGTTCGGCCATGACAAGGGTATCGAACGCCCCGAGATCGTGGTCTACGAGAAGGCCTTCCATGGCCGCTCCATTGCCACATTGAGTGCCACTGGCAACCCCAAGGTGCAGGCCGGCTTTGGCCCGCTGGTGGAAGGCTTCATCCGTGTGCCCATCAACAACATCGAGCAATTGAAGGCGGCCACCGCCAACAACCCCAACGTGGTGGCGGTGTTCTTTGAGGCCATCCAGGGCGAAGGCGGCGTCAACCCCATGCACATGGACTACCTGCGCGATGTGCGCGCCCTGTGCGACGAACGCGATTGGCTGCTGATGATCGACGAGGTGCAGTGCGGCATGGGCCGCACCGGCAAGTGGTTTGCCCACCAGTGGGCCGGCATCAAGCCCGATGTCATGCCGCTGGCCAAGGGCCTGGGCTCCGGCGTGCCGGTGGGCGCGGTGGTGGCGGGCCCCAAGGCCGCCAGCATCTTTGCACCGGGCAACCACGGCAGCACCTTTGGCGGCAACCCGTTGGCCATGCGTGCCGGGGTGGAAACCATCCGCATCATGGAAGAACAGGGCCTGCTGGCCAACGCCGCCACCGTGGGTGCCCACCTCAAGGCCGGCCTGGAGCGCGCACTGGCGGCTGAACTGGCCAGCGGTGCGGTCAAGGAAATCCGCGGTCAGGGGTTGATGCTGGGCATTGACCTGTCCAAGCCCTGTGGCGTCCTGGTGCAGCGCGCGGCCGATGCCGGCCTGTTGATCAGCGTGACGGCCGACTCGGTGGTGCGCCTGGTGCCGTCGCTGATACTGACGGCGGCCGATGCCGACCAGATCGCGGCTATCCTGTGCCCCCTGATCTCCGCTTTGTTGAAAGAAACGCCATGAATCCCCTCAACGGCATTCCCAGCACCCTGCCAAAGGGCGCGCCGCCCGTGCGGCACTATTTGCAGTTCGCCGACTTCAGCACCGAGGAGTACCACTACCTGCTGGAGCGCGCGGCCTTCATCAAGGCCAAGTTCAAGACCTTTGTGCGCCACCACACGCTGGTGGACCGCACGCTGGCCATGATTTTCGAGAAAGCCTCCACCCGCACCCGCGTGAGCTTCGAGGCCGGCATGTACCAGATGGGCGGCAGCGTGGTGCACCTGACCACCGGCGACAGCCAACTGGGCCGCGCCGAGCCGATTGAAGACAGTGCCAAGGTCATCAGCCGCATGACCGACATCGTGATGATCCGCACCTATGAGCAGACCAAGCTGGAGCGCTTTGCGGCGCACTCGCGCGTGCCGGTTATCAACGGCCTGACCAACGAGTTCCATCCCTGCCAGATCCTGGCCGACATCTTCACCTACATCGAGCACCGCGGCCCCATCGCGGGCAAGACCGTGGTCTGGGTGGGCGACGGCAACAACATGGCCAACACCTGGCTGCAGGCCGCCGCCAGTCTGGGCTTTCACCTGCGCGTGAGCACCCCCAGCGGCTATGAGGTCGATGAGAAAGTGGCCGTTACCCCTCGTGGAATGGGCGCAGGTAGCTACAAAACTTATAGCAATCCATTGGAGGCTTGTGCGGGTGCCGATCTGGTCACCACCGATGTCTGGACCAGCATGGGCTATGAGGCCGAGAACGAAGCCCGCCGCAAGGCCTTTGCCGCCTGGTGCGTGGATGCGCAGATGATGGCCGCCGCCAAGCCCGATGCCCTGTTCATGCACTGTCTGCCTGCACACCGCGGCGAAGAAGTGCAGGCCGACGTGATTGATGGCCCACAATCGGTGGTGTGGGACGAGGCAGAGAACCGCATGCATGTGCAAAAGGCTCTGATGGAATACCTGCTGCTGGGTCGCCAGAACTAAGCCATCTACCGGAGTGTGCGCATGAAGAAAAACCCAAAAAACGAACCAAAAGTCTGGGTCACCGCTCTCAAGCTGGTGATAGGCGTGGTCGTGATTGTGGGTGGCGTGGGCCTTGCGCTGTGGTACGCCAAAGACCTGGACAACGGCATGCCCAAAGCCCCGGGGAGCGACCCATGGGGAATCTCCAAGGACTCCCCGTCGCGCATGAAGCGCTAGGCGTCCGTCTGCCCGGCGGCAATCCGCTCCCGCGCGTAGGCATAAGCCGCCAGCACCGCCTGCTCCTCACTGGGGTAGTCGTTGGGCACACGGTGGGGTGTCGTGGCATGGCCCTTCAACCGGGCAAAGTCCTCTCCGCGTTCAAAGTGCACCCAGGCCATCCAGCGACCGGTTGCCTCTCTTTTGGTTGTTACCGAGGCGCATTCGCCGTCTTGTTCGATCACGGGATATCCGGACATTTTCAACTCCTTCGCAAGAGCAGCCACCATGTAACCTTAGCAAACCGGTGACGGGTTTGCAAATCTCTATAGCCGCACACCGGCTATCCGGAAAACACACCGCTGGCGATGTAGGCGCCACCCCAAAGCTCCGTGCTCGCGTGCATCTCGCCGATGTGCTCGGCCAGCAGGCTCCAGGGCCGGTCCAGACCGTCAAACGACGTCACCGAGTACAGGGCCGCGCCCATGACGAAGCTGTTGACGGCCCAGTTCCAGGGGGAGGCCCATTGCAGACCCGCCGCTACGACCGTGGCGCCAGGCTTGAGGTGGTCCACCACATTGGCGACGGCATCCGGGTTGCGCAGAATATCGTGCGTGAAGTGAAACAGCGCGGCATCGACCCGGCACGGTATCGGTGCGTTCTCGACGGCTGCCTGCAGCAGCGTCACATTGGTCCACCCGGCGTGCGCGACACGGGCGCGGGCCTGGTCCAGCATTTCCGGACATTGCTCGATGGCGACGATGCGCCCGCGCCGGCCAATCGCCTGCTGCAACACATCGAAGCTCAGGCCGGTGCCACAACCCACATCCAGCACCGTATCGCCGCGCTTGAGTTTCAGGCGGGCGATGGCGCTGCGGCGGATGGGCTCGAACGCCGCCAGTTCCAGGTCGTAAACGCCGGCCCGTCTGCGGTATTGGTCCAGCGCGTCATTCATTGCGAATCCCCAGACGCGCAATCACCCCACCCAACAGGGCCGCATCCGCGCGCATGCGATGGGCCAGCCCCTCGGGCGAGGAGCCCACTACCTGCCAGCCCTGGTTGAACAGGCGCTGGCGCATGTCCGCCGCGCGCACAGTCTCGCTGATCAACGCCGCGAGTCTGCTGATGACCGGTTGGGGCAGGCTGGCCGGTGCGGCCACGGCATTCCAGATCTCCAACTCAAAGCGCTCCATGCCCAGCGCCGCCAGGCTGGGCAACTCGGGCACCAGCGCACTGCGCCCGGCGGAAGTGACGCCAATGGCCTTGAGGCGGCCGGCGCGCACCTGCGCCATGGCCAGGCCCGGTGGCAACAAGGCCAGTTGAATCTGCCCGCCCAGCAAGGCATTGATGACCTGCGGGTTGCCGGGATAGGGCACGTGCACCGGCGCCAGGCCAGTCTGGGCATTCAGCAGTTCCATGCCCAGATGTGCAACCGTGCCCAGGCCTGGCGATCCATAGCTCCAGGTGTTGCCCGCACGCAGGCCGGCCGCCACGAAATCCTGGGCGGAACCGGCGTAGCTGGCGGGCACGGTCAGCACCAGCGGGGCGGTGCCAATCAGCGACACCGGCGCCAGGTCCTTGAGCGGATCGTAGGGCGTCTTCGGGTTCAGCTGGCGTGCGATCGTCAGGTTGCCATTGATCATCAGGCCCAGCGTGTGGTCGTCGCTGGCCTTGGCCACCATGTCGGCGGCAATGTTGCCGCTGGCTCCGGGACGGTTGTCGACGATGACGGGCTGGCCCAGCGCCCGGGACAAGGGCTCGGCCAGCGCCCGCGCGGTGAGGTCCGGGCTGGAGCCACCCGGAAACCCCACCAGGATGCGCACCGGTTTGCGGGGCCAAGGTGCCACGGCCGCCGATGCAGCCGATGCCGCCAACCCACCCCACAGCAGAAACTTGCGTCGTATCAACATACTTTTAAAAACGGTACAGCCAGGGCACATCCAGCAGGCGCTCACCCAGCAGGCGCATGGACTGGTCACGGCCCCAGCGCACCAGCCCTTGGGCATGGAAGATCTGCCCGTTACGGATCGAGCGGGCCTGCACCCGTGCGTTGCGCTTCCAGCGCTCCTTGGCATAGCGCTCCAGCCGCTGGGTCATGCTTAGCCCGGGCACCATCAACAGGCGCTCCAGACAAGCCGCATCCTCGATCGCCATGCCGGCGCCTTGCGCCATGTACGGGCGCATGGGGTGCGCGGCATCACCCAGCAGGGCCACCCGACCCCGTGCCTGCTCATGCGCGCCGGACATGGGCGGGCGGTCGCACAACGCCCACAGGCGCCAGTTGTGAATCGCACTGATCAGGTCCTGCAGGCGGTCACAGGTTTTGCCCATGGCAACCCGCAAATCACCGGCGTGCGTGGCATGGTCCCAGTCGTCCACCTCCCCCGTGACCGCACCGTGCACGATGGCCACCACGTTGAGCCAATGGCCTTTACGTACCGGGTACTGCACCACATGCAGATTCGAACCCAGCCACACCGTGACCTGCTGGCTGCGCAGGTGGGCGGGCAGGTCCCGCTGCGCGATCAGTGCCCGGTAGGCCAGGTGCCCGGTCACCCGGGGTTCTGCGTCCTGCAGCAAGTGGTGGCGCACGGTGCTCCACAACCCGTCGGCACCAATCAGGGCCTGTCCTTCCAGGGCCGAGCCATCCAGTGTTTGCGCCTGCACGCCACTGCCACTGTCCACAAACGATTCCAGCCATTGACCCAGCACCAGTTTCACGTCGCTGCGCTGCTGCACGGCCTTGTGCAACAGCGTGTGCAGGTCGGCCCGGTGTATCGTGGCATAGGGCGCGCCATAGCGCGTGCGCATGCGTTCGCCCAGGCGCAGCCGCGTCAATTCCTCGCCATTGGCGGCCGAGCGTACCCGCAGCAGTTCGGGAAACGCCACCACCTCGTTGAGTTCCGGCTCCAGCCCCCAGGCAATCAGGCGCCGCATCACATTGGGCCCCATCTGTATGCCCGCCCCCACCTCACCAAACTCGTGGGTGCGCTCCAGCAGCGTGACCGGCCAGCCCGCGCGGGAACAGGCCAGCGCGGCCGCCAGCCCGCCAATGCCGCCACCGGCTATCAGAATCTGTTCTTCCATGGCGCTATTGTGTTCCGATTAGGGCGGCATTGTCACTGCCGGACGGGTGCGGGACAATACGGGGCATGAGCCCCAAATCCCCCGAATTGCTACTGCCAGCCGGATCGCTGGACAAAATGCGCGCAGCCTTTGATTTTGGCGCCGACGCCATCTACGCAGGCCAGCCCCGCTACTCCCTGCGCGCGCGCAACAACGAATTCAAGCTGGAGCAGATCCAGATTGGCATCGAAGAAGCCCACGCCCGCGGCAAGAAGTTTTTTGTCACCAGCAACCTGCTGCCGCACAACGACAAGGTGCGCACCTATTTGCGCGACATCGAACCCGTCATCGCGCTCAAACCCGACGCGCTGATCATGGCCGACCCGGGCCTGATCATGATGGTGCGCGAAGGCATGGACAAGGGCAACTTTGCCGACGTGCCGATCCATCTGTCGGTGCAAGCCAATACGGTCAACTACGCGGCTGTGAAGTTCTGGCAAAAGGTCGGCGTGGCCCGCATCATCCTGTCACGCGAACTGAGCCTGGACGAGATTGAAAAGATCCGCCAGGAGTGTCCGGACATGGAGCTGGAGGTGTTTGTGCACGGCGCGCTGTGCATTGCCTATTCAGGCCGCTGCCTGCTGTCGGGCTACTTCAACCGGCGTGACCCCAACCAGGGCACCTGCACCAATGCCTGCCGCTGGAATTACAGCACCCAGGACAGTGCCGTGGACCCCAACACCGGCGAAGCCATCGCCGTCAAGATGGAGGCCGGCTTCAATTTCAACGAAGCGCAAGAGGAAGCTGAACAATCCTTCGCCGCCTGCGGTGGCAGCGCCCGCCATCCCGCAGCCGACAACGTCTACCTGCTGGAAGAAGCCGGCCGCCCCGGCCAGTTGATGCCCATCATGGAAGACGAGCACGGCACCTACATCATGAACAGCAAGGACCTGCGCGCCGTGGAGCATGTGGAGCGCCTGGTCAAGATTGGCGTGGACTCGTTGAAGATCGAGGGCCGCACCAAGAGTCTGTACTACGTGGCCCGCACCGCGCAGACCTACCGCCGCGCCATTGACGATGCCGTGGCCGGCCGCCCGTTCAACCCCACACTCATCACAGAACTGGAAGGCCTGGCCAACCGAGGCTTCACCAGCGGCTTCCTGGAGCGCCGCCCGTCGCAGGACTACCAGAACTACGAGACCGGCCACTCCGACATCGGCCACAGCCATTTTGTCGGCGAAGTGCGCACCGTGTCTGACGGTTGGGCCGAGGTGGAGGTCAAAAACAAGTTTCTGGTCGGCGACCAGATCGAGGTGATTCACCCCAGCGGCAACCACACCGTCACGCTGGAGCAGATGCGCAATCTGGACGGCGATGCCATCACCGTGGCACCGGGCAGCCCGCTGCAGGTGCGCATTCCGCTGGAGGCGCGCTATGCGGGCGCGTTGCTGGCGCGGCGCATAACCGCCTGACACACGGCGCATACCCCGCCAAGTTCCGCAGCAAAACCCTCAACTAAGGGTTGTTGCACCAAGCCGTTTGTGACAAGATGTAAACATATCACGAGAGACTGATATGAATACTAAGAAGGTCTCGATCGGTTTGTTGTTGGCCAGTGTGGCAATGCAATGTGCATCGCTGACCATTGGCCCGACGCGGGGAGCTGCCTGGATTGGGCGGCCATTGGAATTGAGCATTCCGGTGGTTCATGACACGCTGTCCGGCATCGCTGCACTCTGTGTCCATGCGGACGTCTACTACGGAGAAACCCGGCAAGACGCATCTCGTGTTCACGTTCAGCAGGAGCCCACCGACCAGGCCGATACGGTGCGCCTGCGGGTGCGGTCCAGCTCCGCGATTGATGAGCCGGTGGTGACGGTCAACCTGCGCGTCGGCTGCGAGGACAAATCCCTAAGGCGCTTTGTGTTGCTGGCAGACTTTCCGACGGCGACTGAAATTCCGTCCGAGCGAGAGCTCCCAGAAGTGGCAACAGCCCTGGCAACGCCGTCCGACACGGAACCGTCCGCAGCGCAAGCACCGTCCGTCAGCCCTGCGCGTGAGGGGACGAATACCGGCGCAACTGAAGTGCCCGCACGCCAGGCCCAGGTGGCCTCTGCAGCGCGTCCCACCCATCGGCAATCGGTGGCAGGGCGTTCCGCCACACCGGGCACGACCCTAACGAAGGTCAAACCATCCGCCCCTGCGGCCAGGAAACCAACGGGACCTCCGCGCTCCCGCCTCCAACTGGACTCCGTGGACATTCTGCTGGAGCGCATCCAGACGCTGGAGGCCGCTGCCGCCATACCAGCACCCGTGGAGACCGTGAGCAAGGACTCCGAGCGCCTGCAAAAACTCGAAAGCGATCTTCGAAGCCTGCGGGAGCAAACCGCCAGGAACGGAGCCACCCTGCTCATCCTGCAAAAACAACTGGAACGCGCGGAGACCCAACGGGTATCGACGGAGTGGTTCTATGGCTTGGTGGCGCTGGTGATGCTGTGCGCCATTGTCATGGTCATGCTCTGGCACCGTCGCCGTGCGCCGCAAGTCTGGAACGAGGGTCCGCCCTTTGAACCCGACAGTGAGCCCGAGCCCTACGAGGCCCAGTTCCTGCGCAAGGCACCGGTCAACGAGCAATTTGCTACACCACCACCCCGTCAAGTGCCCTTCCCCAAGGCCGAGGTCACTCCCGACCCGGACCCGGACCCCGGGCCCGAACTCGAGCTGATTGACCTGCCGGTGGATGTGAACCTCGTGGAGTTCGACGAGCCGGCTTGGTCCAGTGCCAACAAAACGACAACTACCCACCCCTAGAGCGCGCTGCCGTACGTCGAGCCTGCGGCATGGGCGAGAATCAGGGTTTTGTCCCGCTTTAGAAACCACCCATGAACCCAGTCGATTCCCGTCCACCCTTGCCTGACCACCTGTCCACCGATGCGCGCAGCCCACATTTCAACGCCGCCGTTTTTGAGCATGAAATCGGCATCCGCCTGAATGACAAGGAGCGCACGGACGTCGCTGAATACTGCATCAGCGAAGGCTGGGTGAAGGTTCCCGCCGGCAAGACAGTGGACCGCAAGGGCCAGCCGCTGATGATCAAGCTCAAAGGCCGGGTGGAAGCCTTCTACCGTTAACGGTCACCGCTGCGCGGTTTATTCAATAGGTGATGCTCAGCGCATCGGCATCCACATTGATCACCGGCTTGCCCAGCACCGCGCTGGCCGCTTGGGCAAATGCCAGGGCCCATGCGGCGTCAGCAAACTTGGCGGGCCCAGCAGCCTGGGCCACCACCACCACGCGGTCGGCCATCAGCAGCTTGCCGGTGGCGCGCAGGGGTTCGCACTCCATCGCCGTGAACTGATCGTCCAGCCACTTGCGGGCGGCATCACGGTCCAGCGCCTGCTCGGGGCTGAGTTCGATGCGAACGGGTGCGGTGTTCTTGAAAGTGACGCTGACTTGGCTACGCATGGTTTTCTCCTGTTACAGCCATGATAAAACCAATTGGCGAGAGTCGTGCTGAAATAGGCCCCAGATCCCACTCCGTTTGACCTGCAGCAAAGGGCACCACCATGCGAAGCGCTTTTGTCAAGGCAATGATGGCCGCCACCGCCGTGGCGTGCCTGGCACCCCCGGCCGCCTGGGCCCAGACCTCCAAGCCCGTTACGGTGCGCGCAGTCGTACACGACCTGACCGTCGAGCTGCGCCAGGTGAAGGACGGCGAGCAGGACAGCCCGAACGCATCGTCCGGCGCGTACACCGTAGGCACCGCCAACCGGGCGGTGGACTTTGTGCCCCAGCAGGTGCGGGTGCGCAGCGGCGAAAAAGCCAGCCTGCAGATCAACCAGTCCATGCCCATGCAGTGGGTGCAAAAAATCGAATCGCAAAGCGCCACGCTCAGTGCGGCCGGCTCCTCGGCCAGCAGCCAGTCCGGTGGCGTGACGCAGGCCGTTACCTGGATGGAGTCCGGCCAGAGCTTCACCGTCACGCCGCACTGGCCGGGTGGCAAGCGGGCGGTCAAGCTGGAGATTGAAGTGCAGTCGTCGGCGGTGGACGAGCGCACCAGTTCCGACCTGCCGGCCACGGCGCGCCAGCGCTACAGCACCACGGTGAGTGCGCCGTTGAACCAGTGGGTCACGATAGCCACCAGCGGCCGCTCCACCCGTGCGGGCAGCTACAGCAGCAGCGGTACATCCGACGCGCGCCGCCTGCTGCAGATCCGCGTTACCGCGGACTGATGCCGGCTGGTCGCAGCACGGCAAACGCGCCCATCGCCACCAGCGACAGCAGCGCCGCCAGGCCAAACGCCAGCTCGGGTGCCACCGTCCACAACGCACCGGCGATCAGCGACGCGGGCAGGTAGATCAAACCCGTCACAAAGTTGTAGACCCCCATGGCGGTAGCGCGGCGGTCATGCTCCAGGTCGGCAATCAGGGCCTTGCTCTGCGAGTCTTCCACGGCATAGAACAGGCCGTAGCACGCAAACACGGCAATGATTTCCCACTGGCTGCTGGCAAACACCAGTGCCAGGTTGATGGAGCCGTACAGCGCGTAGCCCAGCAGCACCACGCGGCTGCGCCCCACTGCGTCCCCCAGCTTGCCCGCCAGCGGCGCGACCACCACGCAGGTGGCGTTGAACAGCGCATACAGCAGCACGATCTGGCTGGCACTGAAGCCCGCCGCATGCGCCTTGAGTAGCAAAAAGCCCAGGCTGAAATAGCCCAGTGCAAAGATGCCGGCTGGCAGCAGGAAGCGCTTGAACTGCGGGCTCAGCAACTTCCAGTTCTCGCCCACGCTTTCATGTTCGCGGCTGATGCCGGGCTTGTCCTGGATGAAGCCCAGCACCACCACCGCCAGCACGGCCGGCACGAACGCCACCCAGAACAGCATGCGATAGCCCTCGGGCGTTTCACCCAGCCACGACAGCAGCGCATAGGCCACCAGCGGACCGAGCACAGCACCGGCCTTGTCCAGCGCCTTGTGCACGCCAAAGGCATAGCCGCGCGTTTTTTGGGGCGCAATGGACGACAGCCAGGCATCGCGCGGCGGCCCACGAAACCCCTTGCCCAGGCGCTCAATCACCCGAAACAGGCTCAGGCCCACGATGGAGGTGCTGACCAGCAGAATCGTCTTGGCCAGCGTGGAAAAGCCATAGCCCGCGATGGCGAAAATTTTGCGCTTGCCCCCACGGTCCGACAGCCAGCCCGCCAGGTAATTCAGCGACGAGGCCGAGAAATCGGCCAGCCCCTCGATCAGCCCCAGTAGCGACGCCGAGGCCCCGGCCACGGTGGTGAAGAAGATCGCAAACACCGAAAAAATCATCTCCGAACTCAGATCGGTCAGAAAGCTGACCAGGCCGAGCTTGAGGATGTCGGGGTGCAGGCGCGTGCGCTTAGCCACCATCGCCCTTTCGTTTCTGTCTCTGGCGCTCCAACTCCTCAGCCTGGCGGGCGAGCTCCTTGCGGGTCTCGGCATTGCGCGCCTCATCCTCGGCCAGACGCGCCAGTTCGGCTGCGGTGAAGCGCAGCGCGACGGGCAAGCTCGCGTGGCAGGATTCACAAGTCGCCAGGCGCCTGTTGAAGACAGTGAATCCACAGGCCGGACAGCGGAAACGGATAGGGGGTGTCATGCGAAATGCTTGCGGCCAAAAGAACGGCTGCAATCCACCGCATTGTGCAGCGCAAACGCGAGTCACCTGTGTTCTGGACAAGACTTGGTTGACATGCGTCAATGCACACCTCAACCGTTACGACCCATGAGGAGCCCATGACAGACACCACCACCCACCACCGCATTTGCCCCCTGTGCGAAGCCTGTTGCGGGCTGGAGATCAAGGTCCAGGCTGGCAAGGTCATCAGCATCCGCGGCCACGAGGCCGATGTCTTCAGCGCTGGCTACATCTGCCCCAAGGGCGTGGCGCTGAAAGACCTGCACGAAGACCCGGACCGCCTGCGCACACCGCTGATCAAGCGCAACGGCGTGTTTGAAGAAGCGAGCTGGGACGAGGCCTATGCCGAAATCGCCCGGCGCCTGCCGCCGCTGATGGCGCAGCACGGACGCAACGCCACCGCCGTCGTCGTGGGCAACCCGTCGGCCCACAAGATCGGCCTGCTGACCTACTTTGGCAAGCTGGCCCGCGCACTGGGCACCAAAAACGTGTTCTCGGCCTCCACGCTGGACCAGATGCCCAAGCAACTCTCCAGCGGCCTGATGTTCGGCCACTGGCTGTCCGTGGCCCTGCCCGATATCGCCCGCACCGACTATCTGCTGGTGCTGGGTGCCAATCCCCTGGTCAGCAACGGCAGCATGTGGACCGTGCCCGACTTCAAAGGCAAGGCCAAGGCGCTGCAGGCGCGGGGCGGCAAGCTGGTCGTTATCGACCCACGCCGCACCGAGACCGCCGCCGTGGCCGATGCCCACTTTTTTCTGCGCCCCAACTCCGATGTGTTCCTGCTGGCGGCCATGGTCCACACGCTGTTTGCCGAGGGCCTGGTGAAGCTGGGCAACGTCGCTGACTGGGTCAACGGAGTGACCGAAGTGCAACAGGCGGTGGCGCCCTTCACGCCCGAGGCCGTGGCCGCACGCTGTGGCATCAGCGCCGACACCATCCGCACCTTGACGCGTGACCTGGCCGGTGCACCCCGCGCCGCTGTCTATGCGCGCATCGGCACCTGCACACAGGAGTACGGCACGCTGGCCAGTTGGCTCGTGGACGTGTTGAACACGTTGACCGGCAACCTGGACCGCGAAGGCGGCGCGCTGTTCGCCAAGTCGGCCGCGTTTGCGTCCAACACCGCAGGCAAGCCCGGCACCGGCAAGGGCGTCACGACCGGGCGCCACCACGCCCGCGTCAGCGGCGCGCCCGAGGTGTATGGCGAACTGCCTATCACCTGCATGGCCGAAGAGATCGAGACCCCCGGCGAAGGCCAGATCCGCGCCCTGTTCACCGTGGCCACCAACCCCGTGCTGTCCAGCCCCAACGGCCCGCGCCTGGCGAAAGCGCTCGACACGCTGGACTTCATGGTCAGCATGGACATTTACCTGAACGAGACCACGCGCCATGCGGATGTGATCCTGCCCGGCGTGTCGCCGCTGGAGGACTTCCATTACGACGTGGCCTTCCCCCAACTCTCCTGGCGCAACCATGCGCGCTACAGCCCGCCGGTGCTGCCGGCCGCGCCCGGCCAGCCCGAGGAATGGCAGACGCTGCTGAAGCTGGCGGCCATCGCCCAGGGCAAGGGCGTGGACATCGACGCCAACGCGCTGGACGACGCCCAGTTTGCCGAAGACGCGCAGCGCTTGTTTGGCGAGCATGCTGGCGCCGTCATCGCGGCAACCCAGGGACTGAAAGGTCCACAGCGCACGTTGGAAGTCGCCTTGCGCACGGGCCCTTACGGCGATGGCTTTGGCCGCAAACCCGACGGCCTGACGCTGGCCAAGGTGCAGGCCTCCAACCCTACCGGCGGCATCGACCTGGGCGAACTGCAGCCCCGCATACCCGAAATGCTGCGCACGCCCAGCGGCAAGGTGGAGCTGGCGCCACCCAGTTTGCTACAAGATTTAAAGCGCGCTATTGAGGATGTACGGGGGCTAGCGCCCGATTTGGTCATCATCGGTCGGCGCGACGTGCGCACCAACAACAGCTGGATGCACAACCTGCCGGTGCTGGCCAAGGGCCCGTTCCGCTGCACCGCGCTGGTCCACCCGGTGGACGCAACACGGCTGGGATTGACGGACGGCACGCTAGCGACCATCCGCAGCGGCCCGCGCAGCGTGCAGGCGCAAGTCCATGTCAGCACGGAGATGATGCCCGGCGTGGTCAGCCTGCCGCACGGCTGGGGCCACAACGCTCCGGGTGCGCAACTGCGCGTGGCCGCCGAGCGCCCCGGTGCCAACATCAACGCGCTGCTGGACGACCAGCTGCGTGATCCCCTATCGGGCAACGCGGTGCTGGGTGGGGTGGCGATCACGATGCAGGCTGTGGTGGCCTGATTCCGGGGCGACAGGGTTTGGGATCGGGGCCGAATCACCCCACCGCAGGCCCGTCAAACTGGTAACCGTCTGCCGGGTGCAGCTCCCATGCGCCAGCCCCCACCAACCGCAGCACATGCGTATGGTGGCGCAGCACCGCAGGGCGGTGGGCGATGCTGATGACGGTGGTGCCGGCGCTGCGCAGGCGTTCGTACAGCGCGTTCTCGTTGCTGCTGTCCAGTGCGCTGGTGGCTTCGTCCAGGATGACGATGCTGGGTTGGCGCACCAGCACGCGCCCAAAGGCCAGGCGCTGCTGCTCCCCGACTGACAGCAGCTTCTCCCAGTCCTGCACGGCATCCAGCCCGCCCACGCGTTCGGCCAACTCTTCCATATGCACCTCGTCCAATATTTCGAGCAATCGCTCGTCACCCAGGCTGGTCTCCAGGCTGGGGTAAATGAGTTGGCTGCGCAAACTGCCCAGTTGCATATACGGCTGCTGCGGCAGGAAGAAGACGTCTTCAATCGGTGGCTGGCGGATCACCCCCGTGCCAGAGCGCCACAAACCCGCGATGGCGCGCAGCAACGAACTTTTGCCACAGCCGCTGTCACCGGTGATCAGCAGCCCATCCCCCGGCTTCAATGCCAGCGTCAGTTCCTTCACCAGCATGCGCTCGTATTGGGGCGTATACAGCGTGACCGCATCCAGCGCGAGATGATCGCCCACTTCGGTCTGAATGAGTGGATGCTGGTCGTTGGGTGCTTCGGGTTGCGACGTGGGGTCGGTCAACACCAGTTTCGACAAGGCCTGCAGCCGGTCTATGCCTGCCACGAACCGGCTCAGGCTCTCGAAGTTGTCGACAATCAGCGCCACCGCACCGAGCACCGCGACAAACGCACCGGTCGCCTGCACCGCCCGGCCGACTTCCATCTCGCCCGACAACACCGCATTGGCCAGAATCACGCTGGGCAATACGATGGTGAGCTGGTTGAAGCCACGCTGAAAGATATTGAGCGCGCGCTGCTGCTTGATGAGTCTCGCAAAATTGGTGAACACCTTGCCGAATTTGTTGTCGATCTGTGCGCGCTCCTGTGCCTCACCGCGGTAGAACGCGATGGACTCCGCGTTTTCCCGCAGGCGCATCAAACCGAATCGGAAGTCCGCTTCGCGCCGCAGCTGCCAGAAGTTCAACTGGATCAGCGGCTTGCCGAAAAAGTAAAGCGCCACGAAAGTGCCCACCAGCGCGTACACCGCCAGCACCGCGACCAACAGGTGCGAGATCGACCACAGCACCGTGCTGAAGGCCACCAACTGCATCAGCGAGCCCAGGAATATCAGCAGGAAGTGGATGGACCTGCCGGTGAAGGTGTTGATGTCTTCGCTGATGCGTTGGTCCGGGTTGTCGATCTCGCCCTCGGAGCCCAGCGCATAGTACTTGCGGTCGCGCAGGTAACCATCCAGAAAGCGGCCGGTGAGCCAGCGCCGCCACTGGTTGGCAAACGCGTCGCGCATGTAGTAGTAGAAGGCGTAGATCGGCACCGCAAATGCCAGGATGCCCAGGCACGCGTAGACCGAATTCCAGAAACGATCCGCCTCCCTGCCCGCGAGTGCAGACGCCATTTCACCGCTCTGGTCGTTGAGCATCACGGCAAATTTCGTCTCGGCCAGCATCAGGACGATCAGCAGCGCCAGCAATGTCCATGCGGCTTTCTTCTGGTCGCCCAACCAGTAAGGCTTGGCCACATGGACGAATTGCTTCCAGGCTGCCAAAGAGAACGGGGATGGACGCCGCCGCGATGTGACGGGTCCGTCATCCGGTGGGGCAGCGGTTGCGGAGTGTTGCATGGTGGCGCTTTCAACATGAGGCTTCGGGAGCCAGAGAGTACTCGCAAGGCAAATCGCCCGCTAGCCCTCGTGGAATATATCTTGAAAGCTACTAAAAAAGTAGCAAACCAGCGATGTTCAGGATGAAGTCAACCGCCGAGTGAAGGTGACAGCAGATACCCGTCAACTTCAAACAAATGCAGGCACACACCGCACACGTCAGGGTCGTAGAGGCGGCCCGCGCCGTGGCGAATCTCGTCCAGGGCCCTGTCTATGCCCAGTGCCGCGCGATAGGGGCGGTGCGTGGCCATGGCCTCCACCACATCGGCCACGGCGATTATGCGGGCCTCCAGCAGGATTTCGTCACCGCGCAGTCCCTTGGGGTAACCACTGCCATCCGTGCGCTCGTGGTGCTGGAGGATCATGTCCATCACCGGCCAGGGAAATTCCACCTGGCGCAGGATGTCCCCAGCGACCTCGGGATGGCTCTTCACCAACAGGAACTCTACGTCCGTGAGACGGCCAGGGCGGGTCAAAATCTCCGCAGGCACGCTGATTTTGCCCAGGTCATGGATCATGCCGCCCAGCCGTATGCCGTCGATCTGATCCGGCGGCAGGCCCAGTTTCTGCGAAATAGTGACGGCCAGTCTTGAGACACGTGCCTGGTGTCCGGCGGTGTAGGGGTCGCGCTTCTCGATGGTGATGGCGATGGCCTGGATGGTCTGCTCCAGCATGCGCCGGTATTGACCCTGGCTCTCCCGCAGGGCATCACAGGTGACGCGCAGTTCGGCGGTGCGATCTGCCACCTGGCTTTCCAGCTGGCGTTGCATGTGGTGAAGCTGCAGGTGGGTCCGCACCCGGGCCAGGACTTCCTCGGCTTGAAAGGGCTTGGACACATAGTCCACGCCGCCCGCGCGAAATGCCGCCAGCTTGTCGGCGGTTTCCGTCAAGGCACTGATGAAGACCACCGGGATGTCGCGGGTCACCGCATCGGCCTTGAGGCGCCGGCAGGTCTCGTAGCCGCCCATGCCGGGCATGCGGATGTCCAGCAGGATCAGATCCGGCGCACTGGCGGCAATGGCACGCAGCGCAATTTCACCGCTCAAAGCCTGGCGCACCTTGAACCCGGCATGCTGCAGAATGCCGCTGAGCACCTGCAGGTTGTTCGGATTGTCATCGACGATAACAATGCCGCCTTGGCTGTTGTTGTTACTCATGGCGAACCTTTCGGGCTTGCGCACAGGGCGACGATTTGATCATAGCGATAGGCCCGAACCCATTCTTCGAGTTCACTGGCCAGGCGGGAGTCAGTTGCACGGATGCGATCAATGGCGCGCTGGGTGGCCTCCTCGTCCAGGATTCCCGCCGCACGACAGAGTTCTTCGCGCAGGTCTGCTGGCAAACCAGCCAGATCCACCCCGCTGTCCAAGGCGGAAGTGCTCGCCTGGGATGGCTCTGCGTAGCGGTAGCGCAACCCCAGCAATCGCTCCATGGCAGAGAACAATTGTTCTTCATTGATCGGTTTGGACAGCACATCGTCGCAACCGGCCCCGAGGATGGCGCCGCGATCCTCGCGGAACGCGCTTGCGGTGAGGGCCACAATCTTTACCTCCAGGCCACCCGGCAATGCGCGGATGCGGCGGGTGGCTTCGTAACCATCCATGACCGGCATGCGCATATCCATCCAGATGAAGTGCGGCTGCCAGGCCTCAAAGGCTTCCAACGCGTCCTGGCCGTTGGCGGCGATGCGGGTTTCCAGTCCGACCTGCTCCAGCAACTGCGCCAGCAAGAGCTGGTTGTCCTCCTGGTCCTCGACCACCAGTATCCGCTTGGACGCCTGTCCCTCAGCCAAAGCAACCACGCGACGGTGTGGCGGCAAGGCAGCCATCGCATCGGCCACATTGACCGGCAGGCGCAGCGTAAAGGCAGAACCCTGGTCCACCACGCTCCCCACCGCCAATTCGCCGCCCAGGAGTTGCGCGAACTGCCGCGCAATGGTCAGGCCCAGCCCGGTTCCCTCACCCGCGAGAATGCCCTGCTCGGTCTGGTAGAACGGCTGGAAGATGCGATCGAGCTCTTCCTGCGCAATGCCGATACCCGTGTCGCGCACGACGAAGTCCAGTCTCAGCCGGGTCGATTGGCCGTCCCAGTCCGATGTGCTCACGTCGAAATCGATTCCGCCATGGACCGTGAACTTGACCGCGTTGGACAACAGATTGATCAGTATCTGGCGCAGCTTGCCGGGGTCGGTGCTGACGTACTTGGGCACGTCGTCGCCCACATGCACATTAAGCTCCAGCCCTTTCTGGCGCGCCCTCAGTTCCATGGCCTCGACGATGGCTTCCATCAGCTCATGCAAGTCGCAGACCTGAATCTGTGTGGTCAGCCGTCCGGCCTCGATCTTGGAGAGATCGAGGATGTCGTTGATCAGCGTCAGCAAATGGCGGCCGCTGCGGTTGATGGTGTTGAGATTGCGTTTTTGGGCCTGCGGAATGTTGTCGTCATGTGCCATCAATTCCGCAAAGCCGAGGATGGCGTTGAGCGGCGTACGCAATTCGTGGGACATATTGGAGAGGAAGACGCTCTTGGCGCGGTTGGCGGCCTCGGCGGCCTCCAGCGCGGCGCGCAGATCCCGATCCGCCCGGTCCATGCGGCGCATCAGGAACCACAGCAATATCCCGATCAGGGAGAGCCCTATCACGCCCACCAGGGTGTTGCGCATGGCGGCTGCCAGGACTCTGCTGGTAATGGATTTTGTAGGAACCCCCGAGAAGGCAATCCAGTTGGCCTCGGGGATGGAGACGAAAGCATAGTGCCGGCCCACACCGTCCGTGCCAACGGTCTCGGCGTCGCCATCCCGGATTTCAAGTGCCAGTTTTGGTCCCGCCTGGTCACCCACGTACTTGCCAATGAGCTGCTCCTCGTCGGCATTGCGCCAAATCAAGATGCCGTCTGCGGAAATGAAGCCAAAACGCGTGCCTTCGGGCAGAGAGTCGGTGGGAATGCGCGGGTTGAAACGTTCCAGGTCCAGTGGCAGGCCCAGAAAGCCGCGCAGTTGCTGGTTCTCGCCCCACACCGGCTCCACCAGTACCGATACCAGCTTGCCCGTGATAGGGCCGATGAAGGGCTTGCCAACCACGAAGCGCTTCTCCGCCAGGGCCCGTTGGAACCACTCGGTCTTCGCCACCGACACCGGCTTGCCTCCCGGCTGGGGGACGGCGGAACACGGGGCTGTGCCATTCAAATCCACCGTTGCCACATTGGCAAATTCGGGAAACATGGTGCGCAAATCCGCAAACAGGGTGCCGCACTGGGCCGGGTCCATGGCCTGAACCTCCGCTCGCCGGTTGACGCCCAACATGCGCTCCCGGTTGCGCTCCAGCAGAACTTCGGTGTTGTTGGCAATCAGGGTGCTCAGGGTCCGCAGCCGCCCCCTCTCCTGGTCCACGGCATTGTTGAAATCGGAATAGAGCGTAAAGCCCAGCATGCCAATGAGGGAGGCCACCACCACGGCCGCAAGGGCAAACAGGTAGTTTTTCATGGAAACAGTGTTGGTCGGCGCGGTGTCTTGACCCTCTACACCTTGCACGCGATATGGCACGACAGCACTCCCAAAACACACAGCAATTCAATCCCTGTGCGACGCAGTGTGACACGCCCTATTGCAGCTTCGATTGTCGAAAGTCAAGAATGTGGCACTTACGCGCATCACCCGGTGGCCTGATGGCCAGCGCCGAAGTTTTGAGAAAAATCAGCCTCTAGCCCTCGTGTGTATTGGCTAAGCCGCTATTGTTTGTATAGCAATCAGGCGGCAGGACCGCCCAGCCCGGCCAGGTAGGCATCCAGCGCCTGGTTGCCTACCACCTCCAGATCAAACGACTCGGGGTGCAGCAACCAGTTGTGCATCAGGCCATCAATCAGTGCGTGCAGTGCAATGGCCGCCGGGCGCACGGAAGTGCCCTTGGGCAATTGCCCGCAGTCCACGGCCAGCGACACCTGGCGTTGCAGGTCGCCCATGCACTGGTCGCGCTCGGCGATGTGGCGCTCACGCAGAGTCAGCAACTCGTCCACGTACTCGACCTTGTGCGAGGCGATCTCAAACACCCTTTGCACCTGCTGGTCGTGCACGGTCTGGTGGAAGGCGGATGCCACATTGCGGCGCAGATGCTCCAAGGGCTCGGCAGCCTCGTCTGCGGATTGGTCGTTGAACCGGGTGGTCATGGGCAGCGTCACGCGCCGCAGCATGGCGTCAAACACGTCGGCCTTGTTGTCAAAATGCCAGTAAATGGCGCCGCGCGTCAACCCCGCCTCTTGCGCTATCTCCTGCAGCGACGTGCGCGAAACACCCCGGCGCTGGAACACGCGCTCGGCCGCGTCCAGGATCAGGTCGCGGGTCACTAGGGCGTCTTCTTTGGTGCGTCTGGCCATATCTTTCTTGCAATCAGGGTTTTTTACAGAACGTTCACAATATACATTCATCGATGTATGTATACTAATTCAAATTCCTAGAAATGCCACCCTTGGTTGATGCCAGTTTGCGCTGGCTCAACACCCATCTCCCTCTGGCACCTGCCAGACATCTCCAAGAAAAAAGGATTTTTCATGTCCTCATTGCGCGCTTTTGCCCATCAGCCGACTCCTGGCGTTTCCCTGCGCCGCATGGCTCTGGTGCTCACACCACTGGCCCTCCTCCTCGCCGCCTGCGGTGCCAAGGATGCAGCACCCGGCGCAGGTGGTGCTGGTGGTGGAGCAGGCGGCCCGCCCCCTGCCACCGTGGGCGTGGTCACCGTCGCCAATGAGGCCGTGGCCTTGCAGACCGAGCTGCCCGGCCGCGTCAGCGCCGTGCGCGTGGCCCAGGTGCGCGCCCGCGTGAATGGCGTGGTGCAGAAGCGCCTGTTCCGCGAGGGCAGCGAGGTCAAAGCCGGGCAAGCCCTGTACCAGATCGACCCCGCCCCCTACAAGGCCGCGCTGGACAGCGCCCAGGCCAGCCTTGCCAAGGGCCAGGCCAATCTGGCGCAGGCAGCAGCCCAGGTAGAACGCTACAAGCCGCTGGTGGAGGCCAATGCCATCAGCAAGCAGGAATTCACCACGCTGGTGACAGCCGAGAAGCAGGCGCAGGCCGATGTAGCCACCGCCAAGGCCGCCGTGCAGACCGCGCAGATCAATCTGGATTACGCAGCAGTCAGCGCCCCCATCTCCGGCCGCATTGGCCAGGCCCTGGTAACCGAAGGCGCGCTGGTCAGCGCGGCCGAGGCCACACAGCTGGCCGTCATCCAGCAGACCGGCACCATGTATGTGAACTTCACGCAATCCAGCACCGACGTGCTGCGCCTGCGCAAGGCCCTGGCCACCAAGCAATTGCGCGCGTCCGGTGACGGCTCCGTGCCCGTGCGCGTGGTGCTGGAAGACGGCACCGAGCTGCCCAAGCCCGGCAAGTTGCTGTTCACCGACCTGACGGTGGACGCCACCTCCGGCCAGATCACGCTGCGCGCCGAAGTGCCCAACCCCGACGGCCTGCTGCTGCCCGGCCAGTACGTGCGCGTGCGCCTGTCGCAGGCCGAGCTGCCAGCCGGCATGCTGCTGCCCCAACAGGCCGTGACCCGCACCAACCAGGGCGACACCGTGCTGGTGGTGGGTGCCGATGGCAAGCCCGGCCCACGCCCGGTCAAGATCGGCAATGCCCAGGGCAACCAGTGGCTGGTTCTCAGTGGCCTGAAGCCCGGCGAGCAGGTCATCGTCGACGGCTTCCAGAAGATGATGGTGCCCGGCGCACCGGTCAAGACCGTGCCCTGGACGCCCGGTGGCGCAAGTGCCGCACCCGCAGCACCCGCCAGCGCGGCATCAGCGCCCGCCAGTGCGGCCAGCAAATAAGGGGCACCCTACATGGCCCAGTTCTTTATCAACCGCCCCATCTTTGCATGGGTGATTGCCCTCTTCATTCTGGTGATGGGCGGCACAGCCATCACGCAGCTGCCCATCGCGCAATACCCGCCGGTGGCGCCGCCTTCCATCGTCATCACGGCGGGCTACCCCGGTGCCTCGGCCCAGATTCTCGAAGACAGCGTGCTCTCCGTCATCGAGCGCGAAATGAATGGCTCGCCCGGCATGATCTACATGGAGTCGGTGGCGCAGGCCAATGGCACCGGCACCATCACCATCAGCTTTGAGCCTGGCACCAGCCCCGATCTGGCGCAGGTGGATGTGCAAAACCGCCTGGCGCGTGCGACCCCCCGTCTGCCCGCTGCGGTCACGCAGGCGGGCGTGCGGGTAGACAAGGCCCGGTCCAACTTCCTGCTGTTCACGATGTTGTCGTCGGACAACCCGGACATTGACATCGTGGCCCTGGGCGACTACGCCTCGCGCAACGTGCTGCCCGAAATCCAGCGCCTGCCCGGCATCGGCCAGGCCCAGCTGTTCGGCACCGAGCGCGCCATGCGCATCTGGATAGACCCGGCCAAGCTCAACGGCTACAACCTGTCCGCCGCCGAGGTGAACGCCGCCATCCGCTCGCAAAACGCCCAGGTATCACCCGGCTCCATTGGCGAGCTGCCCAATATTGCCGGCCAGACCGTCGCCGCCACCGTGGTGGTGGACGGCCAGCTCAGCGACACCACGCAGTTTGGCAACATCGTGCTGCGCGCCAATACCGATGGCTCCACCGTAAGGCTCAAAGATGTGGCCCGCATTGAACTCGGTGCCCAGACCTACGCCACATCGGCCCGCCTGAATGGCAAGCCGGCCGCCGGCATGGGCGTGCAACTCGCGCCCAGCGGTAATGCGCTGGCAGCGGCCAAGGCTGTGCGCGAGCGCATGGCCGAGCTGGAACCCTACTTCCCCAAGGGCGTGAAGTGGACCATCCCCTACGATGCCTCGCGCTTCGTCAAGATTTCCATCTCGCAGGTGGCCGAGACCCTGGTCATCGCCGTGATTCTGGTGTTCCTGGTGATGTATCTGTTCCTGCAGAACTTCCGCTACACCATCATCCCCACCATCGTCGTACCGGTGGCCCTGCTGGGCACGTTTGCGATGCTGATGGCAATGGGCTTTTCCATCAACGTGCTGACCATGTTCGGCATGGTGCTGGTGATCGGCATCGTGGTGGACGACGCCATCGTGGTCGTGGAAAACGTCGAGCGCATCATGAGCGAAGAGGGCCTGCCCCCGTTGCAGGCCACGCGCAAGGCCATGGGCCAGATCTCGGGAGCCATCATCGGCGTGACCGTGGTGCTGATTGCGGTGTTTGTGCCACTGGCGTTCTTCAAGGGCTCGGTGGGCAATATCTACCGCCAGTTCTCGGCAGTCATGGTCTGCTCGATTGGCTTCTCGGCCTTCATGGCGCTGTCCCTGACCCCTGCGCTGTGCGCCACCTTGCTGAAGCAGGTGGAGGCCGGGCACCACCATGCCAAGACCGGATTCTTTGGCTGGTTCAACCGGGGCTTCTCCAGCACCGCCAAGAACTACGAGAGCCTGGTGGCCCGCATTCTCCAGCGCGCCGGCCGCTACCTGCTCATCTATGGCGCCATCATTGCTGTGGTCGGCGTGATGTATATGCGTCTGCCCACCTCCTTCCTGCCCAATGAAGACCAGGGCACCATGCTGGTCAATATCCAGCTGCCCCCCGGCGCCACCCGGGAACGCACGCAAAACGTCATGGAGCAGGTGGAGGCCTTCATCCTGAAGCAGCCCGAAGTGCAGAGCATGGTGGGCGTGATGGGCTTCAGCTTCTCGGGCCAGGGACAGAACGCCGCGCTGGCCTTTGTGACGCTGAAAGACTGGTCTGAGCGCGCCGGCGAAGAACACTCCGCCCAGGCACTGGCGGGTCGCGCCTTTGGCGGGTTGATGGGCATACGCGATGCCTTCATCTTCCCGCTGAGTCCGCCCTCCATTCCTGAGCTGGGCACCGCCTCAGGCTTCACCTTCCGCCTGCAGGACCGCGGTGGCAAGGGCCACGACGCGCTGGTGGCGGCGCGCAACCAGCTGCTGGGCATGGCCTCCAAGAGCAAGGTGCTCACGCAAGTGCGCCCCGACGGCCTGGAAGACGCCCCGCAGCTGCAGATTGACATCGACCGCGACAAGGCCAGCGCCCTGTCGGTGAACTTTGACTCCATCAACAGCACCATTTCCACGGCGCTGGGCTCGGCCTACATCAACGACTTCCCCAACCAGGGCCGCCTGCAGCGCGTGGTGGTGCAGGCCGACGCCACGGCACGCATGCAGCCAGACGATATCCTGAAGCTGACCACGCCCAATGCGCGGGGCGTGCCGGTGCCACTGTCGGCCTTTGCCAGCACCCGCTGGATCAAGGGCGCCATGCAGACCGTGCGCTACAACGGCTACCCCGCCATGCGCATAGGCGGCAGTGCTGCAACGGGTTACAGCACCGGGGACGCCATGCTTGAAATGGAAAAGCTCGCCGCCCAATTGCCCGAAGGCTTTGCCTTTGAGTGGACCGGCCTCTCGCGCGAGGAAAAGCTGGCCGGCTCCCAGGCCATGGTGCTGTATGGCTTTGCCATCCTGGCAGTCTTCTTGTGCCTGGCCGCGCTGTACGAGAGCTGGTCCATCCCCATGGCTGTGATTCTGGTGGTGCCGGTGGGCGTGCTGCTGGCCACCGTATTGCGTGGCTACTCCAATGACGTGTACTTTCAGGTCGGGCTGATCACCATCATCGGCCTGTCCGCCAAGAACGCGATTCTGATCATCGAGTTTGCCAAGGACCTGCAGGCCCAGGGCAAGACTGCCGTGGAAGCGGCACTGGCGGCGGCGCACATGCGCTTTCGCCCCATCCTGATGACGTCCATGGCCTTCATGCTGGGTGTGCTGCCGCTGGCGATTTCCAGCGGTGCGGGCTCGGCCAGCCAGCGCGCCATCGGCACCGGCGTGATTGGTGGCAGCTTGGTCGGAACCATCCTCGCGGTCTTCTTCGTGCCCATCTTCTTCGTGATCGTGCGCAGCATCTTCAAGGGCAGCGAACGCCAGCACCAGTTTGACGCCGAGCACGGCCACCAGATCGGAGTCGATAGCCATGAATAAGCGGCCCATGCAAACACCACGCATCTTTCACCTGGCCAGCCTGACGACGGCCCTGCTGGCCCCGCTGGCCCCACTGGCATTGACCGGCTGCAGCTTCATACCCACCTATGAGCGCCCGGCCGCGCCGGTGGCCGCCACCTATGCGCCCGAGTTGACCAGCACCACTGCCAGCGACCGCGCGAGCCCGGCCGCTGCTGAACTGGATTGGCAGGACTTCTTCAAGGACGCGCGCCTCAAGCGGCTGATTGCGCTGTCCCTGCAAAACAACCGCGACCTGCGCGTGGCCGTGCTCAGCATCGAGCAGACCCGTGCCCAGTTGCGCCTGCGCCAGGCAGACCAGTTGCCCACGGTGAATGCCGGCATCACCGGCACCCGCGGCCCTGTGAGTTCGGGCGCCATCACCGCCACCTATACCGCGGGCTTCAGCGTCACCGCCTACGAGCTGGATTTCTTTGGCCGCGTCGCCGCCCTGAGCCAGGCCGCCCAGGCCCAGTTGCTGGCCAGTGAGGAGGCCCGCAAGACCGTGCAGATCAGCTTGATTGCCTCCGTTGCCAACACCTACCTGGCCCTGCTGGCCGATGACGAGCTGCTGCGCGTAACGCGCGAGACCGTGTCCACGCGCCAGGAGTCCCTGCGCCTGACCCAGCTCAAGTTTGATAACGAGGCGGCCTCCAAGATCGAACTGAGTCAGTCCCAGTCCCTGCTCGAAGGTGCCAAGGCCGCGCTGGCACAGGCCCAGCGCCAGCGCGTGCTGGACGAAAACGCCCTGGTGCTCTTGGTGGGCCAACCCTTGCCCGCCGATCTGCCCGCCGGCCTGCCGGTCACCGCCCAGGGCATGCTGCCCGATCTGCCGGCTGGCCTGCCGTCTGACCTGCTGACGCGCCGTCCCGATGTGCGCCAGGCCGAACAACAGCTGCTCGCCAACAACGCCAACATCGGCGCCGCGCGGGCGGCCTACTTCCCGCGCATCACGCTGACCGGCAGCGCCGGTGTGGTCAGCAGCGATCTGGACAACCTGTTCCGCAACGGCACCACCGCCTGGACCTTTGCGCCGCAACTGCTGGTGCCGCTTTTTGACTTTGGCCGCACCCAGGCCAATGTGGAATCCGCAAAAGTAGCCCGCGACATCGCCGTGGCCCAGTACGAAAAGGCCATCCAGACGGGCTTTCGCGAGGTGTCCGACGCCCTGGCCGGCCGTGCCACGCTGGGTGAGCAACTGCGCGCCCAGAACGCCCAACTGGCCGCCGAGCAGACCCGCATGCAGCTCACCGACCTGCGCTTCAAGCATGGCGCGTCCAATGCGTTTGATGTGCTGGACGCCCAGCGCTCACTGTTTGCCGCGCAACAGGCGGCGCTGCAGGTTCAGGTGCAGCAGGCGCAGAACCTGGTGACGCTGTACAAGGTGCTGGGCGGGGGCTGGAAGCCGCCGGTCAACCAGTAAGTAGCTCAGGCCTGCAACGGCGTGCGCGACAGCGCCTTTAGAAAGAGAAAGGCGTTGTCGAAGGAATTGGCCTCTGGCGACCGCGGCCACAGATGCTCGGGCGGCAGCGCACCAAAATAGGTCAAATAGTCCGCCTCCAACAGGCGCACCTTGTCACGCATCTTCTCGGCGGAGCGTATCTGCGCCTCAATGTCGCCGCTGGCCACCTCGGGCACGTGGTGGATAAACCCGCCGGTCAGGTCGTGGCAAAACCGCGCGTAGTCCTTGGTAAACAGAATGAAGGTGTGCCACAGTTCGTCCACTTGGCCGCCCGTCGCGTACGTCTTCTCGGGGTGCAAGGCACACAGGGTGAACCAGCGCTTGAGTTCCAGCAAGGTCTCCGCGGCCAGCTGCGGCGACACGCCGCTGTCCTTGATGTACCGGCCAAAGACCTTTCCAAAGTCAAACCGGGAAATCTTGTCGAACAAAAGTTGGGATTGCTCGATGGCAGGGCTGGTTGCAGGCGTCATGGCTGTGCATCTTACGCCGCCCATTGCATGCGCAGGAGCCGGGGCGGGGGTGGCTCTTTTATCGCCAGATACAACTTGTAACGTGGGCTATAGAATCCGCCGTGGACTGAAAGTCTTCGTCCCCCTCTTATACCAATCAAAGGAATTGCCATGTCGAAACTCTTGGGTTACCTCAATCTCCTGGACACTGACTCCGAGGCACGCGCAGCGCACGCGGCGGACCCCAAGGCGGCAATGACGCAATTTGGCCTGAGCGATGCCGAACATGAAGCCGTGTTGTCCGGGGACAAAACGGCGATATCAAAGCTGGCGGGCGTTGATCTAAAGGACGGACTCACCTCACAAGGAAGCTGTGTCGAAGAGACAAAGTGAGATAAGGTCCGCACGAATGCGATGGTGATGGGCAAGCGCATCAGAGCCATTGCCTTGCTGGTGTGCGCACTGGGCTGCTGCAGCCTGGCGCTTGCCGACGCGCCAAACGCAGTGGACGCTTTGCTGGACGAGTCACTGGCACTGATTATTTCGACACCAGAGAAGGCGTCGGTTCCGTTCGCCAAACTGCAGGCTCTGCGGGGCACCTTTACGCCGGCGCAGAACCATCGCTACCACGCGCACTATGCAAAGTACCTGGGCTGGCAGGGTCGGCATGAAGAGCGCATCGCGTTGGTTCAGTCCATCATTGGCCAGGTGACATCACCATCAAGGCGGGCCTCGCTGCTTTACGATCTGGTGGATGGCAACCGCGCCTTGGGCCACTACGAGAGTGCCCTTCAGGCAATGAATGAATCCATTCTCTTGCTGCCATCCATCGACAGTATCAACGCCAAGGCATTGGTGCTCAACGGCGCCGTATCCTTGTTGACTACCCTGCGCGCCTATGACGAAGCCCTGGTGTTTGCTGAGCGCATCATCGCCCTGGAACCGGACAAAACTGGAACCCGCACACAGTGCCACGGCCTAATTAACAAGGTAGAACTGAATTACAAACTGGGCAACAGACAACTGGCTGAGTCCCTGGTGCCCGAAACCGTGCTGGCCTGCGATGCCAGCAAGGAACATATGACTACCCTGCTCGTGAAGAGCCTTGCTGCCATTGATTTGATCGATTCGGGGCAATACGCAAAAGGCATCACCACCAGCCTGCCCCTGGTACAACAATTTCAAACGGTGGGCACGGGTTCCAACTGGCTGGCGGCCGTGGAAGAAGCGCTGGCCCGCGCCTACCTGAAGACGGGCGATATGGAGCGCGCTGAGTACTTTGGCACACAGGCCTACCAACGTGCGCAGGCGGCAAAAGATCTGGACTGGCAGGAAAAGACCAGCGAAACCATGGCGGCGGTCAAACGCGCCCAGGGCCAATTGACCGCGGCCATTGGCTTTTATGAGATCAATCTGGCATTCAAAAAGAAGGCCTTTGACGACCAGCAGCAAAAGAATTTGGCCTACCAACGCGTCAAATTCGAGAACCAGGACAAGGCCAACCAGATGGCCCTGCTGGAACAAAAGAACAAGAACCTCAACACCGAGAAAGCCCTGCAGCACGGCAAGTACCAAAACCTGGTGCTGCTGCTGACGCTGGGCCTGGTGGCCCTGGCGATACTCGGCGCGAGCCTGGTCCGAACGCTGCGGCAAAAAAACAGCTTCCGCAAATCCGCACAAATCGACGGCTTGACCCAGGTGAGCAACCGGGCGCACTTTACCGAGTGTGCGCAAAAGGCGTTCAACAACAAGGACAGCGTGGTGAGCCTGGTCCTGTTTGATATGGATTTCTTCAAAAAAATCAACGACACCTATGGCCATGCGACGGGTGACTGGGTGCTGAAGACCGTCTGCCATACGGTCAAGCGCAGGCTGCCCAAGGACGCCTGTATGGGTCGCATGGGTGGCGAAGAGTTCGCCATCTGCCTGCCCACTTTTTCAGCCGAGGAAACCCGGGCGGTGGCAGAGCGCTGCCGCAAAGCCATTGCCACGGTGGACAGCCGCCACAGCGGCTTCAACTTTCAGATGACCGCCAGCTTTGGCATCGCGACGCGCGACGCCAATGGGTCATTCAGCTTTGAGCAAGCGCTGGCCGCAGCGGACAAGGCCTTGTATTTTTCCAAGAACGAAGGACGCAACCGCGTCACCGTGTACCAACATTCAGATGCCTTCAACCATGACGCAGCCCAGGCCCGGTAAATTGATCTGTGTGGGCACCGGCATGCGCATGGCCGGGCAACTGACACCCTTGGCGCGCAGCTATATCGAGACGGCGGACGTGGTCGTGGCGGCCGTGCCCAACCGCTTTGCACGCAAGTGGTTGCAGGACATTGCCAAGGAATACATATGCCTGCTGGACTACTACGCGGACTGCGATATTGAGGGCAAGAATCGCCACGACACCTACAGACGCATGTC
Source organism: Rhodoferax sp. (assembly GCA_030645355.1). Lineage (GTDB taxonomy): Bacteria > Pseudomonadota > Gammaproteobacteria > Burkholderiales > Burkholderiaceae_C > Allorhodoferax. The sequence goes on from JAUSNJ010000033.1 coordinate 29,393, forward strand.
GGCCACGATCCTGGAAGAAGTTCGATCGGGCAAAACGGTCTGTGCCGCTTTTTATGGGCACCCGGGCATCTTTGCCTGCATTGCGCACATGGCGATCAAGGCCGCGCGCGCCGAAGGTTACGACGCAGAAATGTTGCCCGGCATCTCGGCCGAAGATTGCCTGGTGGCCGATATCGGCATTGACCCCGGTGCCACCGGGATGCAGTCGATGGAAGCCACTCAGTTCATGATGTTCGAGCGCAAGCTCGATCCCACCGCTTTGCTGGTTCTGTGGCAGCCCTATATCGCCGGTGACCTGACCCGCAAACGTTTCGACACCACAGCGGCCCGCCTGCAGGTGCTGGTGGACAAGCTGGCGCGCGACTACCCGCTGGACCACCCAGTCATCCTGTACGAAGCGGCGACCAATCCCCTGGAAACGCCGCGCATGGACACCATCGCGCTGCGCGACCTGCCCAACGCCGTGTTGAACGGCATCACCACGCTGGTGATCCCGGCGGCCTATAACTTGAAGCGGGATCAGGCGGTCGTCGACCAATTGAATGCCTTGCCAGAGGCGCTGCCCGAACTGGCGCAGACAGCCTGATCACGCGGCGTTTGCGTTGGCGCGCTTCACGTTTGCTATCGAATAGATAGCTACAGACGCTTATTTCACGAGGGCTAGAGGCCAATTTAACCAATAGACTTCTATTCAACCCGCGTCACGCTATTGGGCTTGAAGCCCAGGTCTGCCGCCTTGCCCTTGCGCCCCCGTGCCGCGCGAGCGTTGTTCAGGCTGCGGATTTCCAGCGTCTCTTCACGGTCCTTGCCACCGCGCCCGATGCCGGCGATGCGCACGCTACGGGTGTAGGCGGCGGCGCCAGCCAGCGTGTCCTTGGCTTCCAGATCAATCAGCATCAGACCGCGGCCGCCGTTGGCCATGGACTTGAGTTCGCTGATCTCGAAAGTCAGGATGCGCCCACCGGTAGAGGCACAGGCCACGTGGGTAGCGGGCGTGACCAGCACGCCCGGCGTACCGGCCGTGACCACGCGCGCCTGCGCGCCCAGCACCAGCGACGGGCAGCACAGCGTCTCGCCGTCGTTGACCGAGACAAAGGCCTTGCCCGCCTTCTGGCGCGACACCATGTTGTCCACGGTCGCCATGAAGCCATAGCCTGCGGTGCTGCTGAGCAATAGCGTGGCGGCAGCGGGACCGGCGAAGTAATACAGCAGCTGCGTGCCGCTTTCGAGCTCCAGCAGCGTGGTGACGGGCTGGCCATCGCCGCGGCCACCCGGCAGCAGCGACACGGCAATCGAGTAGACACGACCGTTGGAGCCGAACACCAAGAGCGTGTCGACGCTGCGGCATTCAAACGTGCCGTACAGGCCATCGCCCGCCTTGAAGGCAAACGACGTGGCCTCGTGGCCGTGGCCGGTGCGGGTGCGCACCCAGCCCTTCTGGCTGACGACCACGGTGACGGGCTCGTCCACCACCTTGATTTCCAGCACGGCCTTTTTCTCGGTCTGGATCAGTGTGCGGCGGGGGTCAGCAAAGGTCTTGGCATCCGCCTCGATCTCTTTCACCATCAGGCGGCGCAGCGCGGCGGGGCTGCCCAGGATTTCTTCCAGCTTGCCCTGCTCGGTGCGCAGCTCGGACAGCTCCTGCTCGATCTTGATGGCTTCCAGCCGGGCCAGTTGGCGCAGGCGAATTTCCAGGATGTCTTCGGCCTGCCGGTCCGACAGATTGAAGCGCTCCATCAGCGCCGCCTTGGGCTCGTCCGACTGGCGGATGATGGCGATCACCTCGTCAATATTCAGCAGGACGGTCTGGCGGCCTTCGAGGATATGAATGCGGTCCAGCACCTTGCTTAGTCGGTGCTGCGATCGCTTTTCGATGGTGCTCTGGCGGAAGGCAATCCACTCCAGCAGCATCTGGCGGAAGGACTTGAGTGTGGGCCGACCATCCAGGCCAATCATCGTCAGATTGATCGGCGATGAGGTTTCCAGGCTGGTGTGGGCCAAGAGCGCGGTGATCAGTTCCTGCTGCCCGATGCGGCTGGTCTTGGGTTCGAACACCAGGCGCACGGCGGCGTCCTTGTTGGACTCGTCGCGCACCACGTCCAGCACGGACAGCACGCTGGCCTTGAGCTGGTTCTGGTCCTGCGACAAGGCCTTCTTGCCGGCCTTGACCTTGGGGTTGGTCAGCTCTTCAATTTCTTCCAGCACGCGCTGGCTGCTGACGCCGGGCGGCAGCTCGGTGACGACCAGTTGCCACTGGCCGCGCGCCAGGTCTTCGATCTTCCAGCGGGCGCGCACCTTCAGCGAACCACGCCCGGTGCGGTAGGCGTCGGCAATGTCGCTGGCGCTGCTGATGATCTGACCGCCACCGGGGTAATCGGGGCCGGGCACCAGCGCAGCCAACGCGTCGTCAGCCAGGGTGGGCGTCTTGATCAACGCCACGCAGGCGTCGGCAATCTCGCGCAGGTTGTGGCTGGGGATTTCGGTGGCCAGGCCGACGGCAATGCCGCTGGCGCCATTGAGCAGACTGAACGGCAGGCGGGCCGGCAACTGGCGCGGCTCTTCGGTGGAGCCGTCGTAGTTGGGCTGAAACTCCACCGTGCCCATGTCGATTTCGTCGAGCAGCAGGCTGGTGATCTTGGCCAACCTAGCCTCGGTGTAGCGCATGGCGGCGGCACCGTCGCCATCGCGGCTGCCAAAGTTGCCCTGGCCGTCGATCAGCGGGTAGCGCTGCGAAAAGTCCTGCGCCATACGCACCAGCGCGTCATAAGCGGCCTGGTCGCCGTGCGGGTGGAAACGGCCCAACACGTCACCGACCACGCGGGCACTCTTTACCGGGCGTGCGCCGGTGTTGCCGTTCGGTCCACCAAAGCCCAGGCCCATGCGGGACATCGAATACAGAATGCGGCGCTGCACGGGCTTTTGGCCGTCGCAGACATCGGGCAGGGCGCGGCCCTTGACCACGGAGAGGGCGTATTCGAGGTAGGCGCGTTGGGCGTAGGTGGCCAGGTTGAGTTCGTCATCGCCGCCGTCGCGGGGCGGCTCGGGGGCCAGGTCAAGAATGGGTTGGTCGGTCATAGGGGATCAATTCAATACGTCTGTAGGGACCTGGGTGCCGTGAAACTCGCCACGCACACGTGCGATCTGCAGCGAAGCGCCTGCGTGCGCCGCCTGTGGATTCAGCCGGTTGTACAGGTGCATCACGGAACGCACGTAGTTTTGGGTTTCTTTGTAATTGGGTATGCGGTTGCCGGCCTTTTGCACGGCACCCTCCCCGGCGTTGTAGGCCGCAACGGCCAATTCCAACTGACCCGGAAACATCTTGATCAGGTCGCGCAGGTAGCGGGCGCCGGTGTTGATATTGGTCCGCGGGTCGGCAAGCTTGGTGGCCACGGAGCCGCCACGGTCGCTGGCCAAGCCATAGCGCTCACCGGTCGCGGGCATCACCTGCATCAGCCCCACGGCGCCCTTGGGCGACACCGCAGACGGATCAAAGCCGGACTCTGTGGCAATGACCGCCTGCAACAGGGCCATATCGAGCTGGTTGGCATCGGCTGCCGTACGCAAATACGGCTTGATGGCCATAAATGCCGGCGACAACTCCAGACTGGCCACACTACGCCCGGCACCGCCGATCGGTGCAAAGCGGGCCACGGTGGTGACGGTACCGCTGTCGGACTGGCCCGCCGCATCGGGCGCAGGCACGCCGCGAAACATCAGCTTGTACCGCGCATCCAAACGGCTGGAGGCGAAGTGCTTGACGCCGCGCGCATCCACATAGGTCCACATGTCGGCATGGGCCAGGTGCAGGGAACACAGCAACGCGGCCCCCAGCAGGGGCGCCCGGAACGCCCGGGCCTTCAACAACAACGAAACCATCAAATGTCTACCTCTACGGAGTCGCCATGCAGCTCCATCAATTCACGCCGCGCGGCGGCCTCGCCCTTGCCCATGAGCTTGGTGATCAGTGCCTCGGTATCGCCAAAATTGATGGCGCCCAGCGTGACCGGTAGCAGGCGGCGGGTGTCGGGGTTGAGCGTGGTGTCCCACAGTTGCTCGGCATTCATTTCACCCAGACCTTTGAAGCGGCTGATGCTCCAGGCGGCTTCGCGTACGCCTTCTTTGCGCAATTTGTCGAGAATAGCTGTCAACTCGCCTTCATCCAGCGCATACGCCTTGGACGCAGGTTTTTTGCCACGGGCCGGCGCATCGACGCGGAACAGCGGGGGACGAGCCACATACACATGGCCAGTCTCAATGAGTTTGGGGAAATGGCGGAAAAACAGCGTCAGCAGCAACACCTGGATGTGGGAGCCGTCCACGTCGGCATCGCTGAGGATGCAAACCTTGCCATAGCGCAGGCCAGACATGTCGGGCGAGTCGTTGGGGCCATGCGGATCAACACCAATGGCGACCGAGATGTCGTGAATTTCGGTATTGGCGAACAGGCGGTCGCGGTCGACCTCCCAGGTATTGAGCACCTTGCCGCGCAGGGGAAGGATGGCCTGGTTTTCCTTGTCGCGGCCCATCTTGGCACTACCGCCGGCCGAGTCGCCCTCGACCAGGAAAACTTCGTTGTAGGCAATGTCTTTGCTTTCACAGTCGGTCAGCTTGCCGGGCAGCACAGCGACGCCCGAGCTTTTGCGCTTCTCCACCTTTTGGCCGGCTTTTTGTCGGCTTTGGGCGGCTTTGATCGCCAACTCCGCCAATTTCTTGCCATATTCCACATGCTGGTTCAGCCAAAGTTCGAGCGCGGGACGCACAAAGCTGGACACCAGGCGCACCGCGTCGCGGGAATTGAGCCGCTCCTTGATCTGGCCCTGGAATTGCGGGTCCAGCACCTTGGTCGACAGCACATAGCTGGCGCGGGCGAACACGTCTTCGGGCATCAGCTTCACGCCCTTGGGCAGCAACGAATGCAGTTCGATGAAACTCTTGACCGCCGTGAACAGGCCGTCGCGCAGGCCGCTTTCGTGCGTGCCGCCGGCGCTGGGGGGAATCAGGTTGACATAACTCTCGCGCACCGGCTGGCCGTCTTCGGTAAAGGCCACGGCCCAGGCGGCGCCCTCACCTTCGGCGAAGTTGTCACTCTGGCTGTCGGCAAAGCCTTCGCCTTCGAACAGCGGAATGACCGGGTCGCCGGTCAGAGTCTGCGTCAAATAGTCGCGCAGGCCGCCCTTGTAGAGCCAGGTCTGGGTTTCTTTGGTCTTCTCAACGAGCAGCGAGACGCTGACGCCGGGCATCAGGACCGCCTTGCTGCGCAGCAAGTGCGTCAGCTCGTTCATCGGCAGAACTGCCGACTCGAAATACTTGGCGTCTGGCCAGACCCGGATCGTGGTGCCGGATTTGCGGTCGCCCTCGGCTATCTTGCGGGTTTGCAGCGCCTGGGTTACATCGCCGTTCTCAAACACCAGTGCGGCCACCATGCCCTCGCGGTATGAAGTGGCCTCCAGCCGTTTGGCCAGGGCATTGGTCACGCTGACACCTACGCCGTGCAGGCCGCCGGAAAAGCTGTAGGCACCGCCCTTGCCCTTGTCGAACTTGCCACCGGCGTGCAGCCGGGTGAACACCAGCTCGATGACCGGGGCCTTTTCTTCGGGGTGCATGCCAAACGGGATGCCGCGGCCATCGTCTTCAATGGTGACGGAGCCGTCGGTGTGGACGGTGACCTTGATCTTTTTGCCGAATCCGCCGAGGGATTCATCGGCCGCGTTGTCCAGCACTTCCTGGATGACGTGCAGTGGATTGTCGGTGCGGGTGTACATGCCCGGACGCTGTTTGACGGGCTCCAGGCCCTTGAGAACGCGAATGGAGCCTTCGGAGTATTCGGGGGTGGAGGATGCTGGGGGTTTAGCTGACATAGGGCGGCATTGTAATCGGCTAGCCCCGGCAGGCTGTACGTAAATACAGCCTCACAATGGGATGGCATTGCCCAAGGCTCGGCAACGGGCTCCCGGATTGGCGACAATCCGGCCATGCGCGCATCTTCCACATCCCTGTCGACCCTGCAAGTCCTGGCCTGCGGTGCCACCATCGTCACGCTGTCCATGGGTATTCGCCACGGTTTTGGCCTGTGGCTGCAGCCCATCACCCAGGATCAGGGCTGGACCCGTGAAACCTTTGCGCTGGCCATCGCCATCCAGAACCTGGCCTGGGGCATTTCCGGCATCTTCGCGGGCATTGCGGCGGACCGGTTTGGCGCCTTCAAGGTCATTGTGGTGGGCTCGTTGCTCTATGCGCTGGGACTGGTCGGCATGGCCTACGCGAGCACGCCGCTGCTGTTTTCGCTCAGCACCGGGGTGCTGATCGGCATGGCACAGGCCGGCACCACCTACGCCGTCATCTATGGCGTGATCGGCCGCAACGTCAGCGCCGACAAGCGTTCCTGGGCCATGGGCGTGGCCGCGGCAGCCGGCTCGTTCGGGCAATTCCTGATGGTGCCGACCGAAGGCTTTCTGATCAGCCACTTTGGCTGGCAACAGGCGCTGGTGCTGCTGGGCATGGCGGCCCTGCTGATGATTCCCCTGTCGTGGGGGCTGCGCGAACCCGGCTTTGCAGGCGGCAGCGCCCCGGCGCGGGACCAGAGCATTGGCCAAGCCCTGCGTGAGGCCTTCAAATACCCCAGCTTCCAGTTGCTGATGGCGGGCTACTTTGTCTGCGGCTTCCAGGTGGTGTTCATTGGCGTGCACATGCCCAGCTACCTCAAGGACAAGGGCCTGTCACCTCAGGTGGCCAGCTATGCCCTGGCACTGATCGGCCTGTTCAATGTGTTTGGCACCTATGCGGCCGGCGCACTGGGCCAAAAGATCGCGAAGAAAAACATCTTGGCCTTTATCTACCTGGCCCGCGCCATCGCCATCAGCCTGTTCTTGCTGGTGCCGCTGTCACCGGCCAGCGTGTATGTGTTCTCGTCCGTCATGGGGCTGCTGTGGCTGTCCACCGTACCGCCCACCAATGCCACCGTGGCGCAGATATTCGGCGTGGCGCATCTGTCCATGCTGGGTGGATTCGTCTTTTTCAGCCACCAGATCGGCTCTTTCATGGGCGTGTGGCTGGGCGGCTATCTGTATGACAAGACTGGCAGCTACGACATCGTCTGGTACATCGCCATTGCCCTGGGCATAGCCGCAGCCTTGATTAACCTGCCCGTCAAAGAGGCGGCCATCGTCCGCAGCATGCCCCGGGGCACGGTGACGCCATGACCCAGCGCAGCCGCCTGTTGATCGCGGCACTGGCCGTCGGGGTGCTCGCCGGCGTCTTTCTCTTGTACACCCAACCTGACTTCATGGTGCAAATGGCCAATCAGCTGTGGTCCTGCTTTTGAATCCCTCGCCCTGGATCGTTCGCTGGTCGCACCTGCTGGAGCCGCACGCCACGGTGTTGGATATTGCCTGTGGAAGTGGTCGCCACCTGGCATGGTTTGCGGCGCGCCACCATGCGGTCACCGGTATTGACCGGGACACCAATCAAGCCCGGTTGCAGGCGCCCTCTGCAGAACTGCTGTGCGCCGACATTGAAAACAACCCCTGGCCCTTCCAGACGGACGGTGTCCTGCGCACCTTTGGCGCGGTGGTGGTGACCAACTACCTGTGGCGACCCTTGCTCGAAACGGTGGTCAACAGTGTGGCACCGGGCGGGGTGCTGCTGTATGAAACCTTCGCAGCCGGCAATGAAACGCTGGGGCGCCCGTCACGGCCGGATTTTCTATTGCAGCCCGGTGAATTGCTGCAAGCCTGTGCCGGACTGGAGGTCGTAGCCTACGAAAACGGCACCCTGCAGGACCCGCCCCGGGTTGTGCAGCGCATTGCCGCCGTTCGCGCGCCTGCCGATCACCGCAGGCTCCCGGAAATCTGGCGCCTGGCACTCTAGGTAAAATAATCGATTACCGAACAAATGATTGACATGAACTCACCTCAAGGCCCAATCAAAGGCAGCATCGTGGCGCTGATCACCCCGATGCTGGAAGATGGCTCCGTGGACTACCCGGCGCTGCGCAAGCTGATCGATTGGCACATCGCCGAAGGGACCGATTGCATCGGCGTCGTGGGCACTACGGGGGAGTCGCCAACCGTCAACGTTGAAGAGCATTGCGAGATCATCCGCGTGTCAGTGGAGCAGTCCGCTGGACGGGTGCCCATCATGGCGGGCTGCGGCGCGAATTCGACCGCCGAAGCGATTGAGTTGGCGCGGTTTGCAAAAAAGGTAGGTGCGGACTGCCAGTTGCAGGTGGTCCCCTATTACAACAAGCCCACACAGGAAGGGCAGTACCTGCACTTCAAGGCGATTGCTGAGGCAGTGGATTTGCCGCTGGTGCTGTACAACGTACCCGGACGTTCCGTCGCCGATATGGCGCACGACACGGTCATGCGTCTGGCCAAGGTCCCTGGCATTGTTGGCATCAAGGAAGCCACCGGCAATATCGAACGCGCGCAGTGGCTGATCAAGGATGCTCCGCAGGGCTTTGCGATCTACTCGGGGGATGACCCTACCGCTGTCGCCCTGATGCTGTGTGGCGGTCATGGCAACGTGAGCGTGACAGCGAATGTGGCTCCGCGACTGATGCACGAGCTGTGCATGGCGGCCATAGCTGGTGATGTGAAACGCGCTATGGAAATTCAATTGCGTTTGTTGCCGCTGCACAAGGCACTTTTCGTAGAATCCAACCCCATCCCTGTCAAATGGGCCGCAGCCCGAATGGGACTGTGTAAAGATGCGCTTCGCCTGCCGTTGACCATTTTGACCGAAGACAATAGGCCAACGCTGGAGCGCGCCATGCGCGCCACCGGCTTGATCTGAGTCCCTTTTTCCATTTCGAGGATTTCTGTGAACCCTTTCTTCAAATTGACGCTGGTTAGCGCAGCGATATCACTGTCGGCCTGTACCGTTCTGCAAGCCGACAAGGTGGACTATCGCAGCGCCAGCAACGTCAAGGTTCCTACGCTGGATGTTCCGCCCGACCTGACGCAGCTGTCCAAGGACACACATTACGCGGTGGTGGGCGGTGCAGTGTCCGCGTCGAGCCTCAAGGCGGGTCAACCAACCACCGCAGCAACAGCCCCGACTGTTGCAGTGGCTGCATTGGGCGATGTACGCATTGAACGCGCCGGAAACCAGCGCTGGCTGGTGGTGAATCGACCCGCCGACAAGCTGTGGGACCCGGTAAAAGATTTTTGGCAGGAAAACGGCTTCCTCCTGGCCATGGACCAAAACACGCTGGGCATCATGGAAACCGATTGGGCTGAGAACCGGGCCAAGATTCCACAGGACTTCATCCGCTCCTCGATCGGCAAGTTGTTTGACTCCCTGTATTCAACGGCAGAGCGCGACAAGTTTCGTACACGCCTTGAGCGCAACGCCAACGGTGAGACCGAGATCTTTATCAGCCATCGCGGCATGATTGAAACGGTCACCACCAAGTCCAGCCAGGAGGCTGGCAACACGATGTGGCAACCCCGCGCCGCAGACCCGGAACTCGAAGCCGAGTTCCTGCGTCGCCTGATGGTCAAGTTGGGGGTGAGCGAGCCGCAAGCCAAGGCCCTGGTAGCCGGTGCCGCCCCGGTCAAGAAGACGGCAGACGTTGCCACCGAAAACGGCCAGCCCGTGGTGCGCATGGAAGAAGGGTTTGACAGCGCTTGGCGCCGCGTGGGCCTGGCATTGGATCGCACCGGCTTCACCGTTGAAGACCGTGACCGCAAGCAAGGGATCTACTTTGTGCGCTACGTACCGCTCAATGCCGACAAGTCAGAACCCGGCTTTTTCAGCAAGCTGTTCAGCAGCTCGGACAAGAACTCGGATGCCGCCAAGTTTCAAATCGCCGTGCGCAGCGTGGCCAACGTGACGACCGTATCGGTACTGGACTCCAAAGGCGTACCTGAAACTTCGGTGTCCGCTCAGCGCATCGTGAAAGTGATTGCCGACGATATCAAATAGGCAGACGCGCGGCTGTTTCCCGGAGGCTTCGCGGCCTTCGCGGATGTTGCGGACAAAAAAAAGCCACCTTGCGGTGGCTTTTTTCTTGCGGCCAAGAATTACGACTTGGCTGGCGCGGAAGCTGCAGCAGCTGGAGCAGATGCGTCTGCAGCAGGTGCGGAAGCTGCGGGAGCAGGAGCAGCAGCTGGTGCGGGAGCAGCAGCAGCGGGGGCAGCTACTGGAGCTGGAGCTTCTTCTTTCTTACCGCAAGCGGCCAAGGCAGCGGCAGCGATAACAGCTGCCAAGACGAGTGATTTGTTCATTTTTAAAAACTAGAGTGAGTTAACGAAACAATTTTTGGAAATTGTCAAAGCAGCAGGCCGCCCGGACTCAGACAAAAAGCATTCGATCTCTTTTTGCCTAACCCCCGAGTATACAGAAAATCGTCCTGAAAACGCGGGAAAACCCTCTCATCCGTTGCTACAAACCCAAAGTCGTGGCGGAAAACCCCGGTGAACTCTGCCGGCGGCACTCGTCCAATTCCTCTTTCAGCAAGACCCGCCGCGCTGGCTCCAGGTCCGCCACGCCGGTCGATCGCACCAAATCCAGGCGCCGCATCGCCCAGTGGGGGCTCCACAGCGCACTCGGAACCTCACTGGCGTCCAGGTTCTTGCACAGGCGGCACTCGATGATGTGGTCCCAGGTTTTGCGCCAGCTGACGAAGCGCGGCTTGTAGCGTATCAGCGCGTCATAGCGGTGTGCCAACAACACCAAGTGGCGGCCACTGCGCGCCCAGGTCTGCAGGGATTCAGTCACAACCCGTTCACCCAGGGGCCAGTCCTCAAAGGTCGGGTCACTCCAGACCATTGCCGGCCATCCCTCGTCGGCTGCGCGGACCAGTGCGGCGCGCACCATTTGTGCGAATTCCGTAGGCCCGGAAAACGCCCCCGACAGTCTGTCACTGGTATCTTCATTGTTCGACATGGATCCACCCCGCTTCGCACCAATCTAACAGCAAAGCCCGCGCCGGTCCACTCAACCGCTTGACGGCAGCCGTATCAAGGGCCCGCGTGTCCGCCAGTGTGCGCATCAACTGGGCGTCGCGCCCAGAGGCAAGAAAGCTTTCCCCATTCACAAATACGTGCTGGGCGTCGTACATCATGCGGGTACGCCTGTCCAGCGAGAGCGCGCCATGCAGTGCGGTAACCTCGGTGGCATCAAAACTGACATGCCCCTTGGGTTCAGTAAAGTATTCACCCAAAACCCGTCGCAAGGCCAGCGGATCACCCAGGGCGTCTTCCAGTGCGGTACGGGCAAACTCGACCAATGTGTCCGGTATTTCGCCACTGTTCGCGACCGCGGCTTGCTTGGCGTCGCGGTAGAGCGCGTTGCCCGCCGCGTCCATCGCATCTTCCGCCAAGCGTTGCAACAACTCGCCCGCCAGTTCACCCCGGCCCGGCGCGCGAAAGCCTATCGAATACGTCATGCACTCACCAACCGCGACGCCGTCGTGCGCATAGCGCGGGGGTAGGTACAGCATGTCGCCAGGTTCCAGCACAAACTCCATTTCGGGTTCGAAGTGGGCCAAAATCTTGAGAGGCATATCCGGTTGCAGACCCAGGTCCTTCTGCCGCCCGATGCGCCAGCGTCGCTGGCCATGGGCCTGCAATAAGAACACGTCGTAGCTATCAAAGTGTGGCCCTACGCCGCCGCCATCAGTGGCATAGCTAACCATCACATCGTCCAGCCGCGCATCGGGCACAAAGCGAAACTGGTTCATCAATGCGTGAACCCGGTCATCCAGAAGGTCAACCCCCTGCACCAGCAACGTCCATCCCGGCTGTTTGAAGGCCGGCAGCGCCTTGCGCGCAAACGGACCATGCCGAAAACGCCAAGGCTTTGCACCATCCGCGCTGGGCTGCACCACCAGGCGCGATTGCACGTCCTCCTGGGCCGCCAGGTCGAGCAGATCCGAGCGGTCGAGCACCGGTTTGAAACCGGGAATGGCCTGTCGGATGAGCAGTGGCTTTTTCTGCCAGTGGCGTTGCATAAAGGCCTTGGCGGTCAGTCCGCCCAGAAGTTGCAGGGGTTCATGGATGTTCATGGGACAATTCTGCCTTATGGAAATCACTCAACAATGCGTCGTTGCCCTGACCTGGACGCTGAAAGACACTTTGGGCGAAACACTGGACGTTTTGGACGAGCCGGTGGAGTTTTTGGTGGGCGGCAATGATTTGCTGCCGGTGCTGGAGGCAGCACTGCAGGGTTACAGCGCGGGCTCCAGCCTGCAACTGCAGATTGAGCCCGAACAGGCTTTTGGTGACTTCAAGGACCAGTTGCTGTTTCTGGAACCCCGTCACCTCTTCCCCGATGACCTGCAGGAAGGCCTGACCATGGAAGGCAGCGCCCTGCCCGAAGGCTGCCATCCGGACGCCCCTCGGGACACGCTGTACACCGTTACCGATATCTACCCGGACCACATCGTGCTGGATGGCAACCATCCGCTGGCCGGGATCGCCATTCGCATTAGCCTGCAGGTCGAAGCGGTACGCGAAGCGACCGAGGAAGAAGTGGGACGCGGCAGTTGCGGAACCGGTTTCTTCAAGCTGCAGGTGGCGTCCGACGAAGTGCCGCCCGGCGGCCTTCTGCACTGATAGTCTCTGCTTGAAGTACGCCTGCAAAAAAAAACGAACAGTTAGTGCTTTCCCGTCGACCCGTAGCCGCCTTCGCCTCGCTGGCTGGCCGGGAAATCGGTCACCAGGTTGAACTGCGCCTGCACCACCGGCACGATGACCAGTTGCGCGATGCGCTCCATGGGCGCTATCGTGAAAGTCACATCACTGCGATTCCAGGCACTGACCATCAGTTGGCCCTGGTAGTCGCTGTCAATCAGGCCCACCAGATTGCCCAGCACGATGCCGTGCTTGTGGCCCAGCCCGGAGCGCGGCAGGATCAGCGCGGCAAAGCCGGGGTCTTGCAGATGGATGGCCATCCCGGTGGGCACCAGTTGCCAGGCGTTGGGTTCCAGTGTCAGCGGCTCGGTCAGGCAGGCACGTAGGTCCAGTCCGGCGCTGCCCGGCGTGGCATAGGCCGGCATCTGGTCATTCAGGCGGCTATCGAGGATCTTGACGTCAATTTTCATTTTTTTAAAGCGGTAGGTAGGCGCCGGGCAATCTCGGCCACCAGTTGGCGGGCCAGGTGCAATTTGCTGGCATGGGGGAGTTCCTTTGTGCCATTGGCGTCAACCAGCAGCAAGGCGTTGTCATCTTTTCCAAAGGTGGCCGGGCCGATATTGCCCACCAGCAAGGGCACGCCTTTTCGCACGCGCTTGGCGGTGGCGTGGGCCAGCAAATCATGGCTCTCGGCGGCAAAGCCCACGCAGAACAAATCACCTGACAGGGCCTGAGCCGACCGCGCCAATGTGGCCAGGATGTCGGGGTTTTCCACAAAAGCCAGCGTGGGCGTCTGGCCCGACCCGTCCTTCTTGATTTTCTGGTCGGAGGCCTGCGCCGGGCGCCAGTCCGCCACCGCCGCAGTGGCTACGAAAATGTTCGCGGCTGGAGCATGTTCCACGCAGGCCTGCAGCATGTCTGTTGCGGACTGCACGTCGATGCGCTGCACCCCGCGTGGCGTGGCCAGTGCCACCGGTCCGGCCACCAGCGTGACCTGCGCACCGGCCTCGTGCGCCGCACGGGCGACGGCAAAGCCCATCTTGCCGCTGGAACGGTTGGTGATGCCACGCACTGGGTCAATGGCCTCAAACGTCGGGCCAGCCGTGACCAGCATTCGCCGCCCCGCGAGGACCTTGGGATGGAAGAACGTAATCACGTCGGCCAATAGCTCCTCGGGTTCCAGCATACGGCCATCCCCGGTTTCACCACAGGCCTGAAAACCACTGCCAACACCCAGGATCGTGGCGCCATCGGCTGCCAACTGCACTAAATTGCGTTGGGTGGCCGGATGCGCCCACATCTCGCGGTTCATCGCCGGGGCCAGCAGCAGCGGGACTTTGTCAATGGGGCGCGCCAGGCACATCAGACTGAGGAGTTCGTCAGCACCGCCATGCAGCAGTTTGGACATGAAATCGGCGCTACAGGGCGCGACCAGGATGGCATCGGCCTCGCGGCTCAGGTTGATCTGCGCCATGTTGTTGGGTTCGCGGGCATCCCACTGCGAGCCATAGACCGGCCGGTTGGAGAGCGCCTGCATGGTCACCGGCGTGATGAACTGCGTCGCCGCTTCGGTCATCACTACCTGCACGGTGGCGCCTTCCTTGATCAGGGCGCGGCACAGCTCGGCCGCCTTGTAACAGGCGATTCCACCGGTGAGCCCCAGAACAATGTGTTTTCCAGCTAGATCATTCATGGGGGGCAATGTAGCAGAGCGTGCCCCGTATAATCTCGCTTTACCACCTCCCTGAGCATCAAAAGCTCCCCCTGACATGACCAAATTTGTCTTCGTCACCGGCGGTGTGGTGTCCTCCCTTGGCAAGGGAATCGCCTCAGCCTCCCTCGCTGCGATACTGGAATCGCGGGGCCTGACAGTCACCCTCATCAAGCTCGATCCCTACCTGAATGTGGATCCGGGCACCATGTCACCGCTGCAACACGGTGAAGTCTTCGTCACCGACGACGGCGCGGAAACCGATCTGGACCTGGGCCACTATGAGCGTTTCATCGAAACGCGCATGCGCCGGGCCAATAACTTCACCACCGGCCAGATCTACAAAAGCGTACTCGACAAGGAGCGCCGTGGCGACTACCTGGGCAAGACCGTGCAGGTCATTCCCCACGTCACCAACGAAATCCAGGAGTTCGTCAAGCGCGGCGCCCGCTTTGGCGAGCCCGACGCGGTGGATGTGGCGATTGTCGAAATCGGCGGCACCGTGGGTGACATCGAGTCCCTGCCCTTCCTCGAAGCCGTGCGCCAGATGAGCCTCAAGCTCGGCCCCAACAACAGCGCCTTCGTGCACCTGAGCTATGTGCCGTGGATTGCGGCCGCTGGTGAACTCAAGACCAAACCCACACAGCATACGGCCAAGCAATTGCGCGAAATCGGCATCCAGGCCGACGCCTTGCTGTGCCGCGCGGACCGCCCGATTCCGCAAGAAGAGCGATCCAAAATCTCGCTGTTCTCCAACGTACCCGAATGGGGCGTCATCAGCATGTGGGACGTGGACACCATCTACAAGGTTCCGCGCATGCTGCACGAACAGGGCCTGGACGGCCTGATCTGCGACAAGCTGCGCCTGAACACCCCACCGGCCAACCTCAAGCGCTGGGACGATCTGGTGTATGAGACCGAGCACCCGCAAGCCGAAGTCAGCATCGCCATGGTCGGCAAGTACGTAGACCTTTCAGACAGCTACAAGTCGCTGAACGAGGCCCTGCGCCACGCCGGCATGAAGAACCACGCCAAGGTCAAGATCGAGTACATCGACTCCGAAACCATCACGCCCGACAGCGTGTCGCGCCTGGCCAAGTTCGATGCCGTGCTGGTGCCCGGAGGCTTTGGCAAGCGCGGCATTGAAGGCAAGATTTGCGCGGCCCGATTTGCGCGCGAACGCAAGGTCCCCTACCTGGGTATTTGCCTCGGGATGCAAGTGGCCACTATCGAATTTGCGCGCCACGTGGCGGGACTCAAGGACGCCAACAGCACCGAATTTGACCCCGAAAGCCCCAACCCGGTCATCGCGCTGATCACCGAATGGAAAGACGCGGACGGCACCATCAAGACCCGCAATAAGAACTCGGACTTGGGTGGCACCATGCGTTTGGGCGCCCAAAGCTCCGATGTGGCCAAGAACACGCTGGCACACCAGATTTATGGTGACGTCGTGACCGAACGCCACCGCCACCGCTACGAAGCCAACGTCAACTACCTGGACCAGTTGCGCACAGCGGGCCTGGTCATCTCGGCACTCACCCAGCGCGAACAGCTGACGGAAATGGTCGAATTGCCGCAGGCCGTCCACCCCTGGTTTATTGGCGTGCAGTTTCACCCGGAGTTCAAGTCCACCCCGTGGAACGGCCACCCGCTGTTCAACGCCTTCATCAAGGCGGCGCTGGACCACCAGACTGCCGGCAAGAGCCTGAAAGCGGTTGCCTAGCATGAAGTTGTGTGGATTTGATGTTGGACTCGCACACCGCTTCTTTTTGATCGCAGGGCCTTGCGTCGTCGAATCCGAGCAACTGCAAATGGATACAGCCGGGACGCTAAAGGAAATCACCTCCAGTCTGGGCATTCCCTTCATTTTTAAGAGTAGTTTTGACAAAGCCAACCGAACCAGCGAAACGGCCTACCGGGGCCTGGGGATGGAAAAAGGGCTTGAGATTCTTGCGAAGGTCAGGCGCGAGATAGGTGTCCCCGTGCTCACGGACATCCATCGCGAAGACCAGATCGCTCACGTCGCGCCGGTAGTAGACGTGCTGCAAACGCCGGCCCTACTCTGCCGTCAGACCGATTTCATCCACGCGGTGGCCTTGTCCGGCAAGCCCGTGAACATCAAAAAGGGGCAATTCATGGCCCCCGGCGACATGAAGAACGTCATCGTCAAAGCCCGCGCCGCTGCAAAAGCAGCAGGCTTAAGCGAAGACAACTTCATGGCCTGTGAGCGCGGTGCCAGCTTTGGCTACAACAATTTGGTGAGTGACATGCGCTCACTGGCCATCATGCGCGACACGGGAGCACCCGTCGTGTTTGATGCAACCCATTCGGTGCAATTGCCCGGTGGCCAAGGTACTAGCAGCGGCGGCGTTCGCGAAATGGTGCCGGTGTTGGCACGCGCAGCCGTTGCAGTAGGCGTCGCAGGTCTGTTCATGGAAACCCACCCCGACCCAGCCAATGCGCTGTGTGACGGCCCCAACGCAGTACCTTTGAAACACATGAAAGCGCTGCTGGAAACCCTGGTAGCTCTGGATCAGGTGACCAAGAAGAATGGTTTTCTGGAAGACCATTTTTCTGCCTGACCTGAATGGTTACCAATGGAGAACAATCGGTCCAACCGCACGTCCCAGGTCACCAAGCCATGCAAAAATCGCCCGCAACCGTTTTTTAACTTAGGAAATTAGCATGAGTGCAATTGTTGATATCGTAGGCCGCGAGATTCTGGATTCGCGCGGCAATCCCACTGTCGAATGCGACGTGCTGCTGGAGTCCGGCACCATGGGCCGCGCGGCCGTGCCGTCGGGCGCGTCCACCGGTTCGCGCGAAGCCATTGAGCTGCGCGACGGCGACAAGAAACGCTACCTGGGCAAGGGTGTGCTCAAGGCCGTAGAGCACATCAACACCGAAATCTCCGAGGCCGTGCTGGGCCTGGACGCCTCCGAGCAGGCCTTCCTGGACAAGACCCTGATCGACCTGGATGGCACCGACAACAAGAGCCGCCTGGGCGCCAACGCGATGTTGGCTGTTTCGATGGCCGTGGCCCGCGCCGCCGCCGAAGAGTCCGGCCTGCCGCTGTACCGCTACTTTGGCGGCATGGGCCGCATGCAAATGCCCGTGCCCATGATGAACGTCATCAACGGCGGCGAGCACGCCAACAACAACCTGGACATCCAGGAATTCATGATCATCCCGGTGGGCGCGCCCAGC
>JAUSNJ010000034.1 GCA_030645355.1 Rhodoferax sp.
ACTGGGCCGCCGTGGCCCTGATGGTCGCGGCCATCGCCTCGGTGCTGCTGCCGCAGCGCAAGAGGTAGTTATTTATTCATAGCAAAGAATGACCTTTTCACAATGGGAACAGGCCATTTTTACCAGAAACCAGCGCCCCAAACCCCGTGCGGAACTGGAGCCGATCGCATAGCCGCCTGCGCCAAGCCGCGGAAGAAAAACCTTGCAACGTAATTAAATTTCAACAAAAATTTATCTTTTATGTAATTTAATTAGAACCACATGACGCGCTCAACAGCTCCCGACGTGAGACCGGATGCACTGGACCTGATCATCTTTGGCGGCGCGGGTGACCTGTCGGTGCGCAAACTGCTGCCCGCGCTGTACACGGCGCACCTGCACGGCAACCTGCCCGCGGGTACGCGCATCCAGCCCGTCGGGCGCCAGCCGTTCAGCCGTGCCGATTTTCTGGCCTTCCTCCAGGCCCGGGTCGTGCCCTTCATCGAGCCCAAGGCGTTTGAAGAAGCCGCCTGGCAGGACTTCCTCACGCGCCTGCACTATGTGGCCATGGACGTGACGCAAGCGCAGGACTACGCCGCGCTGGACACCGCCCTGTCCCCCGGCTCGGACCGCGTGTACTACCTGGCCACCGCGCCCAGCCTGTTCACGGGCATCTGCGCCAACCTCTCTGCCGCCGGCCTGATCGACGCCCGCAGCCGCGTGGTGCTGGAAAAGCCGCTGGGCCACGACCTGGCCTCCGCCCGGGAGATCAACCGCGTCGTCGGCAGCACCTTCGAGGAATCGCGGATCTTCCGTATCGACCACTACCTGGGCAAGGAGACGGTGCAGAACCTCATGGTGCTGCGCTTTGGCAACACCATCTTCGAGCCGCTGTGGCGCGGACCCTACATCAAGAGCGTGCAGATCACCGTGGCCGAGGCCGTGGGCGTGGGCAGCCGGGCCGGCTTCTACGACGGCACCGGCGCGCTGCGCGACATGCTGCAGAACCACCTGCTACAACTGCTGTGCATCGTGGCCATGGAGCCCCCGGTCTCGCTGGACCCGGACGCCGTGCGCGACGAAAAACTCAAGGTGCTGCGCTCCCTGCGCCCCATGGGCATTGCCGAGGTGGCGCGCGACACGGTGCGCGGCCAGTACGCCGCTGGCGCCGTGCAGGGCGAAAGCGCCGCCGGCTACCTGCAGGAAGCCAACGTGCCGCCTGACAGCACCACCGAGACCTTCGTCGCCGTAAAAGCCCACATCAACAACTGGCGCTGGGCCAA
>JAUSNJ010000039.1 GCA_030645355.1 Rhodoferax sp.
CGCCCATGATGGTCTCGATCAGGATCACGCCCTGCGGCCCGCCGAAGCCGCGGAAGGCAGTGTGGCTTTGCGTATTGGTCTTGCAGCGGTAGGAGGCAATCTCCACGTCCTGCAGATAGTAGGCGTTGTCGGTGTGGAAGATGGCGCGGTCGGCCACCGGGCCGGACAGGTCGGCGCTGAAGCCGCAGTTGACGGCCTTCTGAACTTTAAGCGCGGTCAGGCGGCCGCTGTCGTCAAAGCCGGCGCTGTATTCATACGCAAAGGGGTGGCGCTTGCCAGTGACCATGAAATCGTCGTCGCGGTCCAGGCGCAGCTTCACCGGGCAGCGCAGCTTGTGGGCGGCAATGGCAGCCCACACCGCCAGATGGCCGGCCTGCGTCTCCTTGCCGCCAAATCCTCCCCCCATGCGCCGGCACTCCACGCGCACGGCGTGGCTGTCCAGACCCAGCGCGTGCGCCACCCAGTGCTGCACCTCGCCGGGGTGCTGGGTGCTGCTATGGACCACCCACTGGTCTTGCTCCTGGGGCAGCACATAGGCCACTTGGCCCTCCAGGTAAAAGTGCTCCTGACCCCCCACTTCCAGCGTGCCGTCCAGCCGGTGCCGGGATGTGGCCAGCGCGACAGCGGCATCGCCACGGCGCACAAAGACCGGAGGCAGCACGTAGCTTTGGGCCTTCAGCGCATCCTGCACTGTCAGCACGGCGGGCAGGGCGTCAATGGTGAGCTGCACCTTGCGCGCGGCGCGGCGCGCCTGCATCACGGTTCTGGCAATGACCAGGCCAATCACCTGGCCGATGTGCTGCACGGTGTCACGGGCAAACACCGGCTCGTCGCCGGCAAAAGCGGCCAGCATGGGGTCGCCGGGAATGTCCGCGGCCAGCACCACGTCCACCACACCGGGCATGGCCCGTGCTGCCGTGGCGTCCACGCCCAGCAGACGGCCATGCGCCACCGTGGAGAGGATGGGTGCGGCGTGCAGCGTGCCCCGCACTTCGGGGATGTCGTCCACGTAGGTGGCGGCACCCGCCACCTGGGCTGCCGCGCTTTCGTGCGGGCGGGAGACTCCGGCGGCGGTCACTGGGTAACCTCCGTGCTGCGCACTGCGGTGCGAGCTTGCTGGGGGACGGCCCGGCGCGGCGCTCATACTGTCACCTCGCCTGCGCCGGTAGGGGCCAGTTGTCGCAGGTCGGTCAGGGCACCCCCTTGGCTCTCCAGCCAGAAGCGCTGCAGCAGATTGCACAGTACCGTGTTGCGGTAGGCGCCCGATGCCCGCATGTCGGAGATGGGTGCAAACTCGGCGCGCAGCGTGCGCATGGCCTGGTCGATGGTGGTTTGGGTCCAGGGCTTACCTGTCAGCGCCGCCTCGGTCTTGCGCGCGCGCACCGGGGTCGCTGCCACGCCGCCCACGCCAATGGACGCCTTGCGCACGGTGCCCTGTTCGACGTGCAGGTTGAGGCCCAGGCACACCGCCGAGATGTCGTCTTCAAAGCGTTTGGAAATCTTGTAAACCCTGGACCGCTCGGTGGATGTTGCCTTGGGTACCTTGATCCAGGCCAGCACCTCGTCCTTGGCCATCACGTTGGTGCGGTAGCCGGTGTACAGGTCTTCCAGCGCCAGCTCGCGGTGAGCCATTTTCTTGCCGCTCTGGCGCATCAGCACCACGCTGGCACCCAGCGCAATCAGCAGCGGCATGGAGTCGCCAATCGGCGAGCCATTGGCCACGTTGCCGCCCAGCGTGCCGCTGTTGCGCACCGGCAGGCCGGCAAAGCGGTGGGCGAATTCGGCCAGGTGCGGGCGGTCCGCCACCAGCGCGGCAAAGGCGTCGGTCAGCGTCACGGCAGCGCCGATGGCGATGTGGTGCGGGTAGTCTTCCACGCGGCGCAACTCGGCCACCTGGGTCACGTCCAGCACCTTGGCAAACTGCTGGTGCATCTTGGTCACCCACAAGCCGACATCGGTGCAGCCGGCCACCAGCTGGGCAGCGGGGTGGCGGGCGCGCAGGGCCAGCAGGTCGGCCAGCGTGCGCGGGGACATATATGAAGAATTGGCCTCTAGCCCTCGTGGAATATGGTCTATGCGCTCCAAATTTAATAGCATCTCGGCTTCGTTGACCTGGGCGGGTGGCAGCGCCTGCATGGCCTGCGCGGCGTCCACAATCGGCCGGTAGCCGGTGCAGCGGCACAGGTTGCCCGACAGCGCGGCCTGCGCCTGCTCGCGGGAGATGGCCGCACCCTGGGCGGTCTGGTACAGGCCAAACAGGCTCATCACAAAGCCGGGGGTGCAAAAGCCGCACTGCGAGCCGTGGCAGTCCACCATGGCTTGCTGGGCCGGATGCAGACTGCCATCGGCCTCGGTCAAATCTTCGACCGTCCACAGCGCCATGCCGTCCACCGAGTGCGCCAGGCGGATGCAGCTGTTGATGGCGCTGTATTTCAGCAAGTCGCCATGGGCCTCTGCGACGACCACGGTGCAGGCGCCACAGTCGCCTTCGCCGCAGCCTTCCTTGGTGCCAGTGCAGTGCAGGTCTTCGCGCAGCACTTCCAGCAGGGTGCGGCTGGGGTCAACGTCGGGCAGGGTTACGATCTCTCCGCGTCGGAAAAATCGCAGGGGTTTGGTGTTCATGGGCTCTTCCTTGTGCGGGAGGGTAATTCGCTAGCGACCCGGACTTCATACGCATTAGGATATGACACAAATCACCATGACCGTATGAGAGACCAATCGCTGTTCGACAAGATAGACCTTCATTTAATCAGGGTCCTTCATACCGTGTTGACCGAACGCAGCGTTTCCAAAGCCGCCATCCGCCTGGGCATGCACCAGCCGGCCGTGAGCAGTGCGCTCAAGCGCCTGCGTGATTTTGCCGGGGATCCGCTTTTGGTGCGTTCGGGCTCGGGCATGGTGCCCACCGACGCCGCGCTGCGCATGCTGGAGCCCGCCGGCCACATCCTGCGCAGTGCCGAGATGCTGTTTTCCGATGCCCGCGGCTTTGAGCCGGCCAGCGCCCGCAACACCTTTCGCGTGGCGGCCAGCGACTACCTGGACCCGCTGTTCCTGCCCCAGCTGGTGGCGCAGATCAAGTCCCAGGCGCCGCTGACCCAGATCGAGATCCATCCGCTGTCCGGTGCCACCGACTACCGCGCCCAGTTGGCACAGGGCGAGGTGGATGTGGTGATTGGCAACTGGCCGGCGCCACCGCAGGAACTGCACCTGGGCCGCCTGTTTGGTGACGAGGTGGTGTGCATGGTGTCCAAAAAACATCCGGCCGTGCGCCGGGGCTGGGACCAGGCCTCATGGCTGCAGGCCGAGCACATTGCGCCAATGGCCACGCACCCCGGCGCCCGTGGCGTGATTGACGACCACCTGGCCAGCCAAGGGTTGCAGCGCCACATTGCCGCGCGCTGCCCCTACTTTGGCCAGATTCCATCCATGGTGGCATCAACCTTGCTCGTACTGACCACGGGGCGGCAGTATTGCGCGCGCTTTGTGGACACGCTGCCGGTAGTGGTGCTTGCCTGCCCCGTGGAGTTTCCGCGCATGATGTACTACCAGCTCTGGCATGAACGCACCCACACCTCCGCCGCCGGGCGCTGGTTGCGTGAGCGTGTAAAGTCGGTCGCGGCAGCCCTGAAAAAAGAATGAAACCCGCAGCAGCATGACAGTCCCCAGACTTCAGTTAACCGGCATCACCAAGGCCTACCCCGGCGTCATCGCCAACAGCGACGTATCGCTGACCGTCATGCCCGGCGAGATCCACGCCGTGCTCGGTGAAAACGGCGCCGGCAAATCCACGCTGATGAAGATCATCTACGGCTCGGTCAAGCCCGACGCCGGCGAGGTGCGCATCAACGGCCAGGAGATCGTGATCCGCAACCCCAAGGAAGCGCGCGCCAACGGCATCAGCATGGTGTTCCAGCACTTCAACCTGTTCGACACCATGACCGTGGCCGAGAACGTGTGGCTGGGGTTGACGCGCAGTTCGCTGGAGCAGGTCACCGCCGCCATTGTCGGCAAGGCCACCGAATACGGGCTCGACATTGACCCGGCCCGGCCCGTGCACACGCTGAGCGTGGGGGAGATGCAGCGGGTGGAAATCATCCGCGCGCTGCTGACCCGCCCAGAGCTGCTGATCCTGGACGAGCCGACTTCGGTGCTGACGCCACAGGCCGTGGAAAAGCTGTTCGTGGTGCTGAAGAAGCTCTCCAGCGAAGGCTGCAGCATCCTGTACATCAGCCACAAACTGCACGAGATCCGCGAACTCTGCACCGCCTGCACCGTGCTGCGCGGCGGCAAGGTGACGGGGGTGTGCAACCCGCAAGAAGAGTCCAACGCGTCGCTGTCACGGCTGATGATTGGCGCCGAGCCGCCGTTGTTGGAGCGTGCTGCCAACGTCGCCGGGGCGGCGGTCATGCATGTCAAGGGCCTGAGCCTGGAGCGTGAAGACCAGTTTGGGGTTGACCTGCACGACATCCACCTGCATGTGCGCTGTGGCGAGGTGGTGGGCATCGCCGGGGTCTCCGGCAACGGCCAGAAGGAACTGCTGTACGCGCTGTCGGGCGAAGACTGCCGCTCGCCGCGCGGCAGCATCCACATGGGCGCGGTGGACGTGTCGCACATGCACCCGGGGCGTCGGCGCAAGATGGGCCTGCACTTTGTGCCCGAGGAACGCTTGGGGCGCGGCGCCGTGCCCACGCTGAGCCTGGCGCACAACCTGCTGCTGACGCGCACCGAGTCCATCTCCATGCCGCGCTTTGCCGGGGGCTGGATTCGCGTCCGCCAGCTGGAAGCCCACGCTGCGCGGCTGATCAAGGAATACAAGGTCAAGGCCAATGGCCCCACGGCGGCGGCGCGCTCGCTGTCGGGCGGCAATCTGCAGAAATTCATTGTCGGCCGCGAGATCGACGCCAACCCCAAGCTGCTGATCGTGTCGCAACCCACCTGGGGAGTGGACGTGGGCGCGGCGGCCCAGATTCGGGGCGAGATCCTGGCCCTGCGCGACGCCGGTTGCGCCGTGCTGGTGGTCAGTGAAGAGCTCGACGAATTGTTTGAGGTGTGCGACCGCCTGCATGTGATTGCACGCGGCAAGCTGTCGCCCTCGGTACCTCTGGCGGAGGCCACAGTGGAAAAAATTGGCGAGTGGATGAGTGGCCTGTGGGAAGAAGACGCGGCGGAGGTGCAGCATGGCGCGGCTTAGGCTGGAAGCGCGGCCGCAGCCCTCGTCGGCCTGGAGCTACGGTTCGCCGCTGCTGGCGTTGCTGTGCACCGTGGTCATAGGCGTGATCCTGTTTGCGCTGTTGGGCAAGGACCCCGTGCGCGGCCTGCAGGTGTTTTTCTGGGAACCCATCAAAAGCGGCTACGCCGTGGGTGAGCTGGTGGTCAAGGCCACGCCCCTGTTGCTGATCGCGCTCGGGCTGGCCGTGTGCTTTCGCTCCAATGTGTGGAACATCGGCGCCGAGGGCCAATACATTCTGGGCGCCATCGCCGCCAGTGGCGTGGCGCTGCTGGCCGACAAGACCACTGGCGGCTGGATTGTGCTGCCCCTGCTGCTGGCCGGGGTGCTGGGCGGCATGGCCTGGGCCGGGCTGACGGCACTGCTGCGCGACAAGTTCAACGCCAATGAAATCCTGGTCAGCCTGATGTTGGTCTATGTGGCGGTGCAGGTGCTGGGTTACCTGGTGTTCGGCCCGTGGAAAGACCCCAACGGCTACAACTTTCCGCAGACCAAGAGCTTCGAGGCCGCCACGCGCATACCGCGCCTGTTTGACGGCTCGCGGGTCAGCATTGGCGTGGTGTTTGCGCTGCTGGGGGTGGCCGGGGTGTGGGTATTTCTGTTTCGTACCCGCTCCGGTTTTGCCCAGCAGGTGGGGGGGCTGGCACCCGCCGCATCCCGCTACGCCGGTTTCTCGTCGCGCGGCGCGCTATGGACGGCCTTGCTGGTTTCGGGCGGCATGGCCGGTCTGGCCGGTGCCCTAGAGGTAGCCGGGCCGATCGGGCAGCTCACGCCCTATGTGCCGGCAGGCTATGGCTTTGCCGCCATCATCGTGGCCTATGTGGGGCGGCTGCACCCGGTGGGCATGGTGTTCTCGGCGCTGCTGATGAGCATGTTCTACATCGGTGGCGAGCTGGCCCAGTCGCGCCTGGGCCTGCCCAAGTCACTAACCGGCGTGTTCCAGGGGCTGCTGCTCTTTAGCTTGCTGGCGTGTGACACGCTGGTCAATTACCGTCTGCGCTGGGGGAACAAATAATGGAATCCTACGCACTGCTGATTGCCGCCACGCTGAACGCCGGCACCGTGCTGGCCATCGCCTCGCTGGGCCTGCTGATCAACGAAAAAGCCGGCATCGTCAACCTGGGCGCCGAAGGCATGATGCTGTGCGCCGCCATTGCCGGGTTTGCCACCGTGGTGCACACCGGCAGCGACACCATGGGCTTTCTGGCCGGCATGGGCGCGGGCGCGCTGATGGCCGCCATCTTCGGCGTGCTGGTCATCTGGCTCAACACCAACCAGTACGCCACCGGCCTGGCGCTGAGTCTGTTTGGCGCGGGCTTCTCGGCCTTTGCCGGCATCAGCTATGTGCAGGAAAAGATCCCCGAGCGGCCCAGCTTCGCGATTCCTTTCCTGTCCGACATCCCGCTGGTGGGGCCGGCGCTGTTTCGCCAGCATC
The DNA here is from genome assembly GCA_030645355.1 of Rhodoferax sp. Taxonomy (GTDB): domain Bacteria; phylum Pseudomonadota; class Gammaproteobacteria; order Burkholderiales; family Burkholderiaceae_C; genus Allorhodoferax. The sequence continues at coordinate 6,663 of JAUSNJ010000039.1, forward strand.
CGCTGGTCTACCTGACGGTGTTGTTTGCGTTGGCGCTGATCTGGTTTCTGTACCGCACCCGTTCGGGGCTGATCTTGCGCAGCGTGGGCGAGAGCCCCGAATCGGCACACGCATTGGGCTACCCGGTGCGCTGGATCCGTCTGGGCGCGGTCACGCTGGGGGGGGCGCTGTGCGGCCTGGCCGGTGCCTACATCTCCATCGTCTACACGCCGCTGTGGGTGGAGGGCATGGTTTCGGGCAAGGGCTGGATTGCGCTGGCGCTGACCACCTTTGCCACCTGGCGCCCGGCACGGGTATTGCTTGGTGCTTATCTGTTTGGCGGCGTGACCATGCTGCAGTTCCATTTGCAGGGCATTGGGGTGGAGGTGCCCAGCCAGTTCCTGAGCATGCTGCCTTACGGGGCCACCATTGTGGTTTTGGCCCTGATCTCGCGCAATCCGCGCTGGATACGGATTAATATGCCAGCTGCCATTGGAAAACCGTTTTACCCAGGTTCCTAGTTTCTTCAGCTTCAGCGCTGAATTTTTTCCTGCAACCCCAAGTTTTTAAGAAAGAACTGACATGACAGATTTGCAAAAACGCGCACTACTGAAAATTGCAGCCTTGACGGCCGTGGCCAGCGCGGCGCTGGTGGGCTGCGGCAAGAAGGAAGAGCCGGTAGCGGCACCTGCCTCGGCCCCCGCGCCTGTGGCCTCCGCGCCTGCACCCAAGGCCGAGCCGCTGAAGATCGCATTCGCCTACGTCGGCCCCGTGGGCGACGGCGGCTGGACCTTCGCGCACGACAACGGCCGCAAGGCCATGGAAAAGGAATTTGGCGACAAGGTTGTCACCTCGTTTGTGGAGAACGTGCCCGAGTCGGCAGACGCCGAGCGCGTCATCCGCGACATGGCCGGCCAGGGCAACAAGCTGATCTTCGGCACCACCTTCGGCTATATGGAACCCATGCTCAAGGTCGCCGCCGACACCAAGGGCGTGAACTTCCAGCACGCCACCGGTTACAAGACCGCCGAGAACATGAGCACCTACGACAGCCGCACGTATGAGGGTGCGTACATGGCCGGCGTAATTGCCGGCAAGATGACCAAGTCCAACACGCTGGGCGTGGTGGCCTCGGTGCCAATTCCCGAAGTGATCCGCAACATCAACAGCTTCACGCTGGGCGCGCAGAGCAGCAACCCCAAGGTCAAGACCAAGGTGGTGTGGGTCAACGAGTGGTTCAACCCACCCAAGGAAACCGAAGCCGCCACCAGCCTGATCAACGGCGGTGCCGACGTGCTGTTCCAGAACACCGACTCCCCCGCCGTGCTCAAGACCGCGCAGGACAAGGGCAAGCGCGCCTTTGGTTGGGATTCCGACATGACTGCCTACGGCCCCAAGGCCCACCTGGCATCTGCCATCATCAACTGGGGCCCGTACTACATCAAGGCCACCAAGGACGCGCTGGAAGGCAAGAACGCTTCCACGCAAAGCTGGTGGGGCGTGAAAGAGGGCGCGATTGACATCGTGTCCATTGCTGAAGATGTACCCGCCGACACCAAGGCCAAAGTTGAAGCCGTCAAGGCGGGCCTGAAGGATGGCAGCTTCGTGATCTGGAAAGGCCCGATTGTTGACAACACTGGCAAAGAGCAG
>JAUSNJ010000041.1 GCA_030645355.1 Rhodoferax sp.
CCACCCGCAACAGGCGCGGGTCGCCCATCTTCAGAATGTCACGTACCGCCATCAAGCATCTCCCTCAACTGTGCTTCATTGATCACCGCAACACCCAACTCTTGCGCTTTGTCGAGCTTGCTGCCAGCCTCGGCACCGGCCACGACATAGCTGGTTTTTTTGCTGACCGAGCCTGCCACCTTGCCGCCAGAAGCCTCAATCAGGGCTTTGGCCTCCTCGCGGCCCAGCGTCGGCAAGGTGCCGGTGAGGACAAAAGTCTGGCCGCTCAAAGGTTGTGCTGCGACCGGTGCCGGTTCGCTTTCCAACCAGCTGACGCCGCAGGCGCGCAGTTGCTCGACCACCTCGCGGTTGTGCGCCTGGTCAAAAAAGGTACGGATGCTTTTGGCCACGATCGGACCCACATCGGCCACCACCAGCAGGGCGTCTTCGCTGGCGTCCATGATGGTGTCGAGCTTGCCAAAGTGACGCGCCAGCGCCTTGGCCGTGGCCTCTCCCACATGGCGTATGCCCAGTCCAAACAGAAAACGCGGCAGCGTGGTCTGCTTTGATTTTTCCAGTGCATCAAGGATATTCTGTGCCGATTTGTCGGCCATGCGAGCCAGGCTGGCCAGGGCGGCGAAACCCAGCCGGTACAGATCCGGCAGGGTATGGATGATGCCCGCATCGACCAACTGGTCAACCAGCTTGTCGCCCAAGCCTTCAATCTCCACCGCGCGTCTTTGGGCAAAGTGCAATATGGCCTGCTTGCGCTGGGCACTGCAAAACAGGCCCCCGGTACAGCGGTAGTCGGCCTCGCCTTCCTCGCGCACTGCCGCACTGCCACACACCGGGCAGTGGCGCGGCATGGTAAAGATGTCCGGATCACCCACACGCTTGTCCAGCAGCACGCTCACCACTTCAGGAATCACATCCCCGGCGCGGCGCACGATCACCGTGTCGCCCACGCGCACGTCCTTGCGACGTGCTTCGTCTTCATTGTGCAAGGTGGCGTTGGTCACGGTCACGCCACCGACAAACACCGGGGCCAGCTTGGCCACCGGTGTCAACTTGCCGGTGCGCCCCACCTGCACGTCAATGCCCAGCACGGTCGTGAGTTGCTCCTGCGCCGGAAACTTGTGCGCCACCGCCCAGCGCGGCTCGCGTGTCACAAAGCCCATGCGACGCTGCAGCGCCAGGCTGTTGACCTTGTAGACCACACCGTCAATGTCAAACGGCAGGGCATCGCGCTGCTGTCCGATCGAGTTGTATCACTCTACCAATTCAGTAGCCCCTTGTGCAGTA
>JAUSNJ010000049.1 GCA_030645355.1 Rhodoferax sp.
GATCTATTCGCCGCCGCGGACCGGCACGAGGTTTCCGCCCGCGCCTGAGGCGTGTCCACCGCCATTGTTTGTGCCATTGCCGCAGCCAGCCTCGGCTTCAGCGCCCTCTCGTTCGCGCAGGGCCATGACCGGCGTGGGTCGCGCGAAGAGCTCCCGCGGGTTGAGCAGCCGGACTCCCGCCACTTTGATCAGCGTGACCAAACGCGTTATGAACGCCATGATGGACGCCGCGAGGAACGCAGCTTCGAGCATCGGAACGATCGCCGCTTCGACTACCGTGAGGCGCGGCGGCTACATTCCGCGTGAGTTCCGTAACCGCCAGTACTTCGTGGCGGACTACCGCGCACACCGTCTGAGCCCGCCCCCGCGCGGCCAGCAGTGGGTGCAGGTGGGGCCGGACTATGTGCTGATCGCCATTGCCACGGGCCTGATTGCACACATGGTGCTCAGCCAGTAAAGCCGTGGTGCACAGCGCGGGCCAGGCGGGCCGCACTCGCCAATGGGGAATGCTATGCTGATCGGCCATGAATTTCTCCAGCCCGTCCCGCCTGATTCTCTTCAACAAGCCCTATGGTGTGCTCAGCCAGTTCACCCCTGAAGGGCGCTGGCGTGGGCTGAAGGACTTCATCGACATCCCGGGCGTTTATGTGGCTGGCCGGCTCGATGCGGACAGCGAGGGCCTGCTGCTGCTGACCAACGACGGCAAGCTCCAGGCGCGCATTTCCGACCCGCGCTACAAGATGGAAAAGACCTACTGGGTGCAGGTGGAAGGCATTCCAGACGAGGCGGCGCTGGAGGCCTTGCGCCACGGCGTGCAGCTCAATGACGGCCCCACCCGGGCGGCCCGGGCCAGTCTGATGCCGCCGCCGCCTGGACTATGGGAGCGCGAGCCGCCCGTTCGTGTTCGCCAGGCCATCCCCACGACCTGGATCGAGCTGGCCATCACCGAGGGCCGCAACCGCCAGGTGCGCCGCATGACGGCGGCGGTGGGCTTTCCCACCCTGCGCCTGATCCGCGCCGCCATTGGCCCGTACACCCTGGACGGGCTGGCGCCGGGAACCTGTCAAGGTTGAGGACCGAAAATTCAACGGCACCAGCGATCACTGAGCAAAGCCCACCCATGCAAGCACAAGACATCATCCACTTCTGGTTCCAGGAACTGAACGACACGCAGCGCTTTGCCAAAGACACGGCGCTGGATGCCGCCATGCGGGAGCGCTTTGGCGCCACCTTGCAGGCAGCGGCGCGCGGGGAACTATCTGGCTGGCGCGCCACGCCCGGCGGGCGCCTGGCTGAAATTGTGCTGCTGGACCAGTTCTCGCGCAACCTATACCGCGACACGCCCGGCGCGTTTGCGCAAGACGCACAAGCCCTGACGCTGGCCCAGGAGCTGGTGGCCAGCAGGCAAGACCAGTCCCTGCCCCCAGCGCAACGCATCTTTGCCTACATGCCCTATATGCACAGCGAATCGCTGCTGATTCACGCGCAGGCGGTGCAACTCTTCGCCCAAC
>JAUSNJ010000008.1 GCA_030645355.1 Rhodoferax sp.
CCAGCTCGTGGCTGACACGGTCAAAACCCGCGAGCAGGGCCAGAACCCTGCAACGCGCACATTTCAGGCTTTTCGGATTTTCATCAACGCCGAGCTTGAGGAGTTGCAACAAGCGCTAGAAGCCTGTCTGCACATACTGCAGCCCGGTGGTCGCCTGGCGGTGATCAGCTTCCATTCGCTGGAGGACCGCATCGTCAAGCAGTTCATCGCCAAGCACTCCAAGGATGAGTACGACCGCCGCGCGCCCTTTGCGGCGCCCAAGGTCATGAAGCTCAAGGCGCTGGACCGTATCAAGCCGACCGCAGCCGAGGTCAGTGGCAATGCACGCTCCCGTAGCGCCATCATGCGCGTGGCGCAGAGGACCGCAGCATGATCCGGCTCAATCTGGTGCTGCTGCTGGCCGTGTTGGCCAGCGCCGTGTATTTGGTCAGCGTGCAATACGACTCGCGCCGGCTGTTCACCGAGCTGGACAAGGCCAAGACCGAGGCTCACCGCCTGGAGTTGGAAAACGAGCGCTTGCAGGTCGAAAAGCGCGCGCAGACCACACCTGCCCGTATTGAGCGACTGGCGCGTGAGAAGCTGCAAATGCGCCAGGCCAAGCCCGGCATCACCACCTATGTCACCTATGCGGAACCGGCCAGCAGTGGAGTGGCGCCATGAGCCGCGGCGTGCAGTACACATCGAGCCCGTTGCTGGCCAGTCGCACGCCGGTCTGGCGCAGCAAGCTGGTGGTGGGAGCCGTCGCGCTGGCATTCTGCGGGCTGGCCGCGCGTGCGGCCTACATCCAGGTCGTGGCCAACGACTTCTTTCAGCACCAGGGTGAAGTCCGCTTTGCACGGACGCTGGACTTGCCCGCAAACCGGGGGCGCATCCTGGATCGCAACGGCCTGATTCTCGCGTCCAGCGTGCCGTCACCCAGCATCTGGGCGATTCCCGAAGATGTGGAAATTGACAAGCCCCGGCTGCAGCAACTGGCCAAGTTGCTGGAGATGCCCGCGGCCGAACTCTCCAAGAAATTCGCCGACGAAGACAAGACCTTTGTCTGGGTCAAGCGCCAGGTGGACGAGACGGTCGCCAAGCAGATCGCCGCGCTCAATATCAAGGGCCTGTACCAGCGCAAGGAGTACAAGCGCCAATACCCGGAAGGGGAGTCCGCAGTGCACGTGGTGGGTTTCACCAATGTCGAGGACAAGGGCCAGGAGGGTGTGGAGCTGACGTTCAACAAGGAACTGGGCGGGCGCAACGGCTCGCGCCGCGTCATCAAGGACCGTCTGGGTCGGGTGGTCGAAGACGTTGGCAACCAGATTCCACCCGTCGACGGCAAAGACTTGCAGCTCAGCATCGACAGCAAGGTGCAGTTCTTCGCCTACCAGAAGTTGAAGGATGCCGTGGTCGAGAACAAGGCCAAGGCCGGCAGCGTGGTGGTGCTGGATACCACGACAGGCGAGGTGCTGGCGCTGGTCAACTACCCCAGCTACAGCCCGGACAAGCGCCGCAACCTCAGTGGCGAACAGTTGCGCAACCGCGCGTTGACCGACACCTTCGAGCCCGGCTCAGTGATGAAGCCCTTCACGATCGGCCTGGGGCTGGAGACCGGGCGCGTGACGCCGCAGTCCATCATTGACACGACACCCGGGCGCATCACCATCACCGGCTCCACGATCTCGGACTCCCATCCCAACGGCGTGTTGACCGTGGAAGGGGTGATCCAGAAGTCCAGCAATGTCGGCACCACCAAGATCGCCATGCAGATGCAGCCGCACGAAATGTGGGACCTGTTCACGGCGGCCGGCTTTGGACAAAAACCGCAGATCAGCTTTCCGGGTGCCGTGTCCGGCAAGCTGCGCCCCTACAAGACCTGGCGGCCGATTGAGCAGGCCACCATGTCCTACGGCTATGGGCTGTCGGCGTCCCTGTTCCAGATGGCACGGTCCTATACCGTGTTTTCGCACGATGGCCAGATCATCCCCGTGACCCTGACCAAGAGCAGTGAGCCTGCGATCGGGGTGCAGGTGCTGTCCTCTCGCACGGCCGCGCAGGTGCGCAAGATGCTGCAAATGGCGGCGGGGCCAGGCGGCACCGGGCAGAAAGCACAAACCATCGGCTACTCGGTGGGCGGCAAGTCCGGCACCGCGTACAAGCAGATTGGCAAGGGATACGGAAGCAACGGCAACCGCAAGTACCGTGGCTGGTTCGTGGGCATGGCTCCCATCGACAACCCGCGCATTGTGGTCGCGGTGATGATTGACGAGCCCAGCGCCGGCAAGTATTACGGAGGCGATGTCGCCGCCCCGGTGTTTGCCGAGACCGTGCAGCAGACCCTGCGCATCCTGGGCGTCCAGCCAGACCTGGCGGTGCGCCCGCAAATCGTTGCCCAGGCCGTGGAGGAGAGTTTCTGATGCAAGAACTCCACACGCCATCACAGGCTGCGCAGTGGCTGCGCCAGCGCGTGACGGGCACGTTGCAGGCCGATAGTCGCGAGCTTGCACCGGGTGACGGTTTTATCGCCTGGCCCGGTGCGGCCGTGGACGCACGCCGGTTCGTGGCGGACGCCCTGACCCGGGGCGCCGGCGCGTGCCTGGTCGAGCACGACGGGCTGGCGGCGTTTGGTCTGGAAGATGCAAGAGTTGCCAGCTTTCGCGGACTCAAGGCGGCCACGGGAGCGATTGCGGCAGAGTTCTTTGGCTCGCCGTCCAGCCAGATCGCGGTTGTCGCCATCACCGGAACCAACGGAAAGACATCCACCGCGTGGTGGCTTGCCCAGGCCCTGTCTGCCCTGCAAGGCGACGAGGCTCGCCCATGCGGATTGATCGGGACACTGGGTGTGGGGCGTCCCCCGGCGAGCGAGCAGCCACTGGGTGCGCAACAGGGGCGCAATGCCATCACGTCGACCGGGCTGACCACGCCAGACCCCGTGCTCCTGCAGCGCACGCTGCGCCAATTCGCCGATGACGGCTTGAAGGCCTGTGCCATGGAAGCATCGTCGATTGGCGTCGAGGAACATCGGCTCGACGGCACGCGGTTCCAGGTTGCGGTGTTCACCAATCTGACCCAGGATCATCTCGACTACCACGGCAGCATGGAAGCCTATTGGCTGGCCAAGCGCCGTATCTTTTCGTGGCCTGGACTCGCGTGTGCGGTGGTCAATGTGGATGATGCCCAGGGCCCGGTGCTGGTCGATGCTTTGGCAGGCTCCGGCCTGGACGTCTGGACCGTGTCGTGCCAACAGCCCGCCCGGTTGCAGGCGCGAAACATTGCGTATGAAGGACCAGGGCTGCGCTTTGAGGTGGTCGAAGCCGGTGTGGCGCATGTGCTGCAGACCCGCATGATCGGGGCCTATAACGTGGCCAACCTTCTGGGCGTGCTGGCTGCCATGCGCGGTCTGGGTGTGCCGCTGCAGGCCGCGGTACAGGCGTGCGGCAGCCTGCACCCGGTGCCGGGGCGTATGGAGTGCCTGGGCCGGGCCGGGGAACCTCTGGTAGCCGTGGATTACGCGCACACGCCGGACGCGTTGAGCCACGCACTGGCCGCGCTGCGACCACTCGCCGCCCAGCGCGGAGGCCGCCTGTGGTGTGTGTTTGGTTGCGGTGGTGACCGCGACGCGTCCAAGCGTCCGCTAATGGGTGCCATTGCGTGCCAGAAAGCAGACCAGGTGGTGGTCACCAGCGACAACCCGCGCAGCGAAAAGGCCGAGTCCATCATCGCCCACATTCTTCTGGGCCTGGCGCACAGCAAAGCGGTCGACGTGCAGAGCAACCGCGCGCTGGCCATTGCCGACACCGTCGCGCGGGCCGAGCCCAACGACGTCATTCTGGTTGCCGGCAAGGGCCATGAGCAGACGCAGGAGATTGCGGGTGTCAAGCATGTCTTCTCTGATCGCGAACATGCGCAGCAAGCCTTGCGCAGTCGGCGGCTTCACATGACGGAGGTGCGCACATGAGCCACATGATGACTGTCCTGCAAGCAGCACAGTGGTTGCCTGGATCGCACCTGGTGGGCGACGGGACGGTGAAAGTGCAGCGTGTCAACACCGACACCCGCAGCACCGAGCCGGGGGACCTGTTTGTCGCACTCAAGGGTGACCGGTATGACGCCAATGCGTTCCTGCTGGAGGCCCAGCAGCGCGGCGCCGTGGCGGCCATCTGCAACCCCGGTGCAAACCGCACGGGCGTGACCAGCATGGCCTGCATCGAAGTGGCCGATTCGCGGCTGGCGTTGGGCGTGTTGGCCCATGCCTGGCGCCAGCAGTTCACACTGCCGGTGATTGCGGTGACCGGCAGCAATGGCAAGACCACGGTGACCCAGATGCTGGCCGCCATCCTGGCCGCCTTCCGCCCCGATGGTGGTTCGCTGGCGACCCGCGGAAACTTCAACAACGACATCGGCGTGCCGCTGACGCTGCTGCGCCTGCGCAAGGAACACCAGATCGCGGTCATCGAGCTGGGCATGAACCATCCCGGCGAGATCGCCACCCTGGCCGCCATGGTGCAGCCCACCGTGGCGCTGGTCAACAATGCCCAGCGCGAGCATCTGGAGTTCATGCACACCGTGCGGGCCGTGGCACTGGAAAATGGCTCGGTGATCACGCCCGTAGCACCACAGGGCGTGGCCGTGTTTCCCCGTGACGATGAATTCACCAGTGTGTGGGAAATCCTGGCCGGCCACAGGCGCAAGGTCACCTTTGCGCTGGACAGTGCGGTGGGGCCGGATGCCCTGGGTTACGTCCATGCGAACTGGATCATGGGCGCCTGGCAGGTGCATGCCCGTGGGCTGGGCCGGGAGCTGCACTACCGGCTGGCGATTGCCGGTCGGCACAACGTCAAGAACTCGCTGGCGGCCGCAGCTGCCGCACTGGCGGCCGGCGTGTCCGATGAGGCGGTGGTGGCCGGGCTGGAGGCTTTTGAACCCGTCAAGGGGCGTTCCAAGGCCGTGTTGCTGTCCGTCAAGGGGCGCGAGGTCACGCTGGTGGACGACACCTACAACGCTAACCCGGACTCGGTGCGGGCGGCCATCGATGTGCTGGCCGACCTGCCGGGTCCGCGCTTGCTGGTGCTGGGTGACATGGGAGAAGTGGGCCACCAGGGTCCGCACTTCCATGCCGAGGCCGGGCGCTATGCCAAGGCCAGAGGGATTGAATACCTGTTGACACTGGGCGAGTTGGCGCAGATGGCGACCAACAGCTTTGAGGGCGCGCGGCATTTCCCGGCGGTCGAGGGCCTGATTGACGCGCTGAAGGATGAGTTGCCCCGATTGCACAGTGTGCTGGTCAAGGGTTCCCGGTTCATGCGCATGGAGCGGGTGGTGGAGGCGGTGCAAGCCATGGTCGTCAGTACCCCCGCGCAACCGGAGCGTCGCCATGCGTCGTAATTCCATGCGCCCTGATGCCCTGTTTGGAGTGATTGCATGTTATTGAGTCTGGCCCAATGGCTGCAAAGCCTGTCGCCCGAGTTCGGCTATTTCCGGGTGTTCCAGTACCTGACCTTCCGCGCCGTGATGGCGGCCGTGACCGCCTTGCTGATCGGCCTGGCGGCGGGCCCCTATGTCATCGCACACCTGCGTTCGCTCAAGATTGGCCAGCCCATCCGTGGCTATGGCATGGAGTCCCACCTGATCAAGAGCGGCACGCCCACCATGGGCGGCGTGCTGATTCTGCTGTCCATTGCGATTTCCACGCTGTTGTGGATGGATCTGAGCAACCGGTTTGTGTGGATCGTACTGCTGGTCACGCTGGCGTTTGGTGCCATTGGCTGGGCCGATGACTGGCGCAAGGTGGTGCACAAAGACCCCGAAGGCATGCGCTCGCGCGAGAAGTATTTCTGGCAGTCGGTCATCGGCTTGCTGGCGGCGCTCTATCTGGTGTTCAGCATCTCGGAGAACTCCAACCTGCGCGTGCTCGAGCTGTTCTTCAACTGGGTGCGCTCGGGTTTTGATGTCAATCTGCCACCCAAGGCCGGCTTGCTGCTGCCCTTCATCAAGGAGGTGAGCTACCCCCTGGGTGTGTTCGGCTTTGTGGTGCTGACTTACCTGGTCATTGTGGGCTCCAGCAACGCCGTCAACCTAACCGACGGGCTCGACGGCCTGGCCATCATGCCGGTGGTGCTGGTGGGCTCGGCCCTGGGCGTATTTGCCTATGTGACGGGTAGCGCGGTGTATTCCAAATACCTGTTCTTCCCGCACATTCCCGGCTCGGGTGAACTGATGATCTTCTGCGCCGCCATGGCCGGCGCCGGGCTGGCCTTCCTGTGGTTCAACACCCATCCGGCCCAGGTTTTCATGGGCGACGTGGGTGCGTTGGCGCTGGGGGCCGCGCTGGGCACCATCGCCGTCATCGTGCGCCAGGAAATCGTGCTGGCCATCATGGGCGGCATCTTTGTCGTCGAGGCCCTGTCCGTCATGTTCCAGGTGAGCTACTTCAAGTACACCCGGAAGAAATTTGGCCAGGGGCGCCGCCTGCTGAAGATGGCGCCGCTGCACCACCACTTTGAGAAAAGTGGCTGGAAAGAAACCCAAGTGGTGGTCCGTTTCTGGATCATCACCATGCTCTTGTGCCTGGTGGGGCTGTCCACCCTGAAACTGCGATGAATCCAGACGATCCATTAGCGCAAATCCCGGAACCAACGCCCCCCCAAGAGGGTGTGGTGGAGCCGCGCGCGCCGGAGGTTGTCAACGCGCCTGCCGTTGCAGCGCCTGTGGAGACTGCACGCAGTCTGCCCACCACGCTGACCGCCGCAGCCGATGCGGCGGCTTTTGTGGCGCGCATTTTTGCCGAAGATGCCCCAACTGCCACAACGCCAGGAGACGGGGAGGCTCAGGGGGCTGCGCAGGTCAAGGAGGAGCCCGCACAGCGGGCGGGGGACACGGAGCAGAGCCCTGAGCCTGCCCGTCTCCCGGATACCACCATGCAAGGCCAGAACATCCTGATCCTGGGCCTGGGCGCCTCGGGATTGGCCATGGCCCGCTGGTGCGTGCGCAGCGGTGCCGCCAGCGTGACGGTTGCCGACACACGCGACACCCCACCCCAACTGGCCACCTTGCAGCAGGAGCTGCCCCAGGTGCGCTTTGTCGCCGGGGCCTTCACCGCGGCCCTGGTCGAAGGACAGAGCCTCCATGCCGTGTACCGCTCCCCGGGTTTGAGTCCTGCGGCAATTGCTCCTGTATTAATAGCAGCTCAGGCAAGCAATACGAGGGCTGGTGGCGAATTGGACCTATACGCCATGGCCCTGCAGACGTTGCGGGCCAGCCGTGGTTACGCACCGGCCGTGCTGGCCATCACCGGAACCAACGGCAAGACCACGGTGACTTCACTCACCGGTCAGCTGGTCGCCCACGCCGGCAAGACGGTGGCCGTTGCCGGCAATATTGGCCCCACGCTGCTGGACACACTGGCTGCGCATCTGGATGCCGATACCTTGCCCGAGGTCTGGGTGCTGGAGTTGTCCAGCTTCCAGCTCGACGGTGTGACGGCCTTCGAGCCGACGGCAGCGGTAGTGCTCAACGTCACCCAGGACCACCTGGACTGGCACGGCAGCATGGAAGCCTATACCCGGGCCAAGACGCATATTTTTGGCGCCACCGGACTGATGGTGCTCAACCGCGACGATGCGACGGTCATGGCCATGCTGCCGCAGCCCACGCGCGCCAAATTGCAGAAGCCCGTAGAGCGCGCCCACACCACGTTTGGCAGCGACATGCCCCAGCGCCCCGGCGACTTTGGCATCGAGGAAGTCAATGGCATGGTCTGGCTGGTGCGTGCGCTGGAGGCCGACGAGACCCGCCGCAAGCGCAAGGAAGCTGCCGACGAGTTGTTCTTTCAGCGCCTGATGCCGGTCGATGTGCTGCGCATCCGGGGGCGCCACAACGCCAGCAATGCGCTGGCGGCACTGGCCCTGTGTGCGGCAGCCGGTTGCAGCCTGGCACCGATCCTGTTTGGGCTGCGCGAATACCGGGGCGAGCCCCACCGGGTCGAGCCTATTGGCATCCTGAATGGCGTGGAGTTCTTTGACGACAGCAAGGGCACCAACGTGGGTGCGACCGTCGCCGCCCTGCAAGGTCTGGGAGCGGACCGCAAGGTGGTGCTGATTTTGGGCGGCGAGGGCAAGGGACAGGACTTTGCGCCGCTGGCCGCACCGGTGGCCCGCTACGCCCGTGCCGTGGTGCTGATTGGCCGCGATGCGCCGCTGATTCGCCAGGCGCTGGAAAGTGCGGGCGTTGCGCTGGTGGATGCCGAGTCCATGGAAGCCGCCGTGGCCCAGGCCAACCAGCGTGCCCATGCAGGTGATGCGGTGCTGATGTCACCGGCCTGTGCCAGTTTTGACATGTTTGACAACTACGAGCACCGGGCCCGCGTGTTCTGCGCAGCAGTCCGGGAGCTGGCCCTCAGCCTCGGCGTGGACATGGAGGGCCTGGCATGACCGCATGGGCGCAATCTATCTCAGGTTGGTTCTCGGCCCGCATGGCACAGCGAACCACCGCCTTGCCCGTGCGCCTGGGTGGGCGTGGCTCCTTTGCCTCAACCAACGTGGTGGCTCCGGTTCGCGGGTTCGACCAGCCACTGGTCTGGGTGGTGGTGGCGCTGTTGCTGTGGGGGCTGGTGATGGTGTACTCCGCCTCCATCGCCATGCCGGACAACCCCAAGTTCGCCAAGTACACGCACACCTACTTCCTGGTGCGCCATGCGATGTGGGTGGTCACCGCATTTGTCGCGGCACTGATTGCCTTCCAGGTGCCGGTGGCGATCTGGGAGAAATATGCGCCGTGGCTGTTTGTCGCGTCCCTGGTGCTGCTGATCGTGGTGTTGATTCCGGGCATAGGCAAGGTTGTGTATGGCGCACGGCGGTGGATCGCCATGGGGCCGTTCAGCTTCCAGCCCTCCGAGCTGGCCAAGTTCGCGGTGCTGCTGTACGCGGCGGACTACATGGTGCGCAAGATGGATGTGAAGGAGCGCTTCTTTCGCGCCGTCATGCCCATGGCCGCGGCGGTCGCGGTGGTCGGCTTGCTGCTGCTGGCCGAGCCCGACATGGGCGGCTTCATGGTGATCGCGGTGATTGCCATGGGCATTCTCTTTCTGGGCGGTGTCAATGCCCGCATGTTCTTCCTGATTGCCACCATTCTGGTCGTGGCATTCGGGCTGATGATCGCGCTCTCCGAATGGCGCCGCGAGCGCATCTTTGCCTATCTGGACCCTTGGGCCGAGAAGCACGCGCTGGGCAAGGGCTACCAGCTGTCGCACTCGCTGATCGCCATTGGGCGGGGCGAGATTTTTGGCGTCGGGCTGGGCGGCAGCGTGGAGAAACTGCACTGGCTGCCCGAGGCCCATACCGACTTCTTGCTGGCCGTCATCGGTGAAGAGTTCGGCCTGATTGGCGTCACCGTCGTGATCGGCCTGTTCCTGTGGCTGACCCGGCGCATCATGCACATCGGCCGCCAGGCCATCGCGTTGGACCGCGTGTTTGCGGGACTGGTGGCGCAGGGCGTGGGCATCTGGATGGGCTTCCAGTCCTTCATCAACATGGGAGTGAACCTGGGCGCCCTGCCGACCAAGGGCCTGACCCTGCCGCTGATGAGCTATGGCGGCTCGGCCATTCTGGTCAATATGGTCGCCATTGCCGTGGTGCTGCGCATTGATTACGAGAACCGCCAGCTGATGCATGGGGGGCGCGTATGAGCACCCAAGCCAAATGCGCATTGATCATGGCCGGGGGCACCGGCGGCCACATCTTCCCCGGTCTGGCCGTCGCCGACGCGCTGCGCCAACGGGGCTGGCGCGTGCACTGGCTGGGCGCGCCCAACAGCATGGAGAGTCGCCTGGTGCCACCCAAAGGCTTTGCGCTGGAAACCGTGGACTTCTCGGGCGTGCGGGGCAAGGGCTTGCGCACCCTCATCAGCTTGCCGTGGCGGCTGTTGCGGGCCTGTGGCCAAAGCCTGGCGGTGCTGCGCCGTGTCAAGCCCGATGTGCTGGTGGGCCTGGGCGGCTACATCAGCCTGCCCGGTGGGCTGATGGGCGCGCTGATGGGCAAGCCGCTGGTGCTGCATGAACAAAATTCGGTCGCCGGCATGGCCAACAAGGTGTTGGCGGTCGTGGCACGCCGGGTGTTCACCGCTTTTCCCAAGGTATTGGCCAAGGGGCAATGGGTGGGCAACCCGCTACGCACCGAGTTTCTGGTGCAGGCCGCGCCTGCAGAGCGCTTTGCCGGGCGCACCGGTCCGCTCAAGGTGCTGGTGGTGGGGGGCAGCCTGGGCGCCAAGGCGCTCAACACCGTGGTGCCCCAGGCCCTGGCGCTGATCCCCGCCGACCAGCGTCCACTGGTCACCCACCAAAGCGGCGAGAAGCAAATTGAAGAACTGCGCGGCAACTACGCCGCAGCCGGTGTGCAGGCCGAACTGACCCCGTTTATCGACAATACCGCGCAGGCCTTTGCCGACGCCGACTGGGTCATCTGCCGCGCTGGCGCCAGCACGGTGACCGAGATCGCCGCCGTGGGGGCGCCTGCACTGTTTGTGCCCTTCCCGTCGGCGGTGGACGACCACCAGACCCACAACGCCCGTTTCCTGGTTGACCAGGGCGGTGGCTGGCTGGTTCCCCAGCGGGACCTGACGCCTCAGGTACTGGCTGACATGCTACAAAAAACAGAGCGCACTGCGCTGGTTTCACGAGGGCTAGAGGCCAAAAAGATGCAGAAGCTTGACGCCACGGCGGCCGTCGTCGCGGCCTGTGAGGAGCTATGCGCATGAAACACGCCATCCAGCACATCCATTTCATTGGCATCGGTGGGTCCGGCATGTCCGGCATTGCCGAGGTGCTGTGCAACCTGGGCTACACCATTTCGGGCTCGGACCTGGCTGACAGCGCCACGCTGCAGCGTCTGGGTTCACTGGGCATCCGCACCTTTGTTGGCCATGCAGCCGACCACGTGGTGGGCGCCCATGCCGTGGTCACGTCAACCGCTGTGCATGCCGACAACCCGGAAGTCGTGCGGGCGCGTGAGATGAAGATCCCCATCGTGCCGCGGGCCCTGATGCTGGCCGAATTGATGCGCCTGAAGCAGGGCATTGCCATCGCCGGCACGCATGGCAAGACCACTACCACCAGCCTGGTGGCCAGCGTGCTGGCCGAAGCCGGACTGGACCCGACCTTCGTGATTGGCGGGCGCCTGAACAGTGCCGGCGCCAATGCACGTCTGGGCAGCGGTGACTACATTGTGGTGGAGGCCGACGAGTCGGATGCCTCGTTCCTGAACCTGCTGCCGGTGATGGCCGTGGTGACCAATATCGATGCCGACCACATGGAGACCTATGACCATGACTTCGGCAAGCTCAAGAAAGCCTTTGTCGACTTCCTGCACCGCATGCCGTTTTATGGCGTGGCGATTATGTGCACCGACGATGCCGCCGTGCGTGACATCGTTGACCAGGTCACCTGCACGGTCACCAGCTATGGCTTCAATGCCGAGGCCCAGATTCGGGCCATCAACGTGCGGGCCGTGGACGGCCAGATGCACTTCACGGTGCAGCGCCGCACGGGCGAAGTGCTGCCCGACCTGGACGTGGTGCTGAACCTGCCGGGTCTGCACAACGTGCTCAATGCGCTGTCAGCGATTGCGGTGGCCGGGGAGCTCAACATTGCCGACGCTGCGGTAGTCAAGGCCCTGGCGGAGTTCAAGGGTGTGGGGCGGCGTTTTCAGCGCTATGGAGACTGGCCGCTGGCCGCTGGCGGCATCGCCACCGTGATTGACGACTATGGCCACCATCCCGTCGAGATGGCGGCCACACTGGCCGCCGCGCGCGGAGCCTTCCCCGGGCGGCGCCTGGTGCTGGCCTTCCAGCCGCACCGCTTTACCCGCACCCGGGACTGCTTTGAGGACTTCGTCAAGGTCATGGGTTTAGCCGACTCGGTGCTGCTGGGCGAGGTCTATGCCGCCGGCGAGGCCCCCATTGTGGCCGCCGACGGCCGTGCGCTGGCACGGGCCCTGCGCATCGCCGGCAAGGTGGAACCCGTGTTTGTCGACGCCATCGCCACCATGCCACAGGCCATTGTGGACAACGCCCAGCCCGGCGATGTGATCCTGTGCATGGGGGCCGGGTCTATCAGTGCCGTGCCTGCCAAGGTGGTTGATTTGCTACAAAAACAAGAGCGAGCTATGCAGGAAGGACGAGGGCTATGAGTCAGTTTGGCAAAGTGGCGGTGCTGATGGGCGGTGATTCGACCGAGCGCGAGGTCTCGCTGATGTCGGGCGCCGGCGTGTTGCAGGCGCTCTTGTCCAAGGGCGTGGATGCCCATGCCTTCGACCCAGCCGAGCGCGATCTGTCTGACCTCAAGCGCGAAGGTTTTGCGCGCTGCTTTATCGCGCTGCATGGCCGTCTGGGCGAAGGCGGTGCGGTGCAGGGCGCGCTCGAACTGCTGGGCATTCCCTACACCGGTTCGGGTGTCATGGCCTCCAGCATTGCGATGGACAAGGTCATGACCAAGCGCATCTGGATTTCGGAGGGAATTCCCACACCCCGCTACGCGTTGCTGCGCCAGGGCGCGTTTGACCGGCGCCAGGTCATCGAAGTGCCGGACACGCTGGGCCTGCCCGTCATTGTCAAACCCGCGCATGAGGGCTCGTCCTTTGGCGTGACCAAGGTCGTGGGTTATTCCGGCATGGCCGGTGCGGTGGAGTCTGCGGGTCAACTGGACTCCGACATCCTGTGCGAACAATGCATCGAGGGCGACGAAGTCACCTGCCCGGTGCTGGGCAGTGGGGACAGCGCGCAGGCCCTGCCGGTGATCCGCATCGTCGCACCCGATGGCAATTACGACTACCAGAACAAGTACTTCACCGACACCACCCAATACCTGGTGCCGGCAGGATTGCCCGCGGGCGAAGAAGAGGCCATACAGGCGCTGGTGCTCAAGGCCTACCGGGTGCTGGACTGCCGGGGCTGGGGTCGCGTCGATGTGATGATTGATGGCAAGACCCGCCAACCCTACTTGCTGGAAATCAATACCTCGCCCGGCATGACCGGGCACTCGCTGGTACCCAAGTCGGCACTCGCAGCCGGCATCAGCTACGAAGACCTGTGCGTCAGCCTGCTGGCACATGCGGCGCTGGATGTGGGGGCAACCAAATGAACCACGCTGTGGCAGCGCCGGCAGACGTCAAGCTCATGAACATGACCGCCTCGGTCCTGTTCATGGCCTTTGTCGTCCTGGGCGTGCTCGCCACGGTGCGCTGGGTGGTGCGTCTGCCGGTGTTTGACGTCAAGGGCATCACGGTGACGGGTGACGTCACCCACAACAATGCAGTGACCCTGCGCGCGAATGTGGCGCCACGCCTTGTCGGCACCTTCTTCAGCATGGACCTGCCCCGGGTGCGGGCGGCATTCGAAGCGGTGCCCTGGGTGCGCCACGCGGTGGTGCGCCGCCAGTTCCCGAATCGACTCCAGGTGGTTTTGCAGGAACACCGGGCGGTGGCCTATTGGGGCAGCGACAACGAACTGCGATTGATCAATAGTTTTGGTGAAGTCTTCGAGGCCAACGTCGGTGAGGTTGAGCAGGACGCGCTGCCCAGTCTCAATGGTCCCGAGGGGCAGGGCGCCGAGGTTCTCGCGATGTACCGTGCCGTGGCCCCCCTGTTTGAACAAATGGAAATGCCCGTTGACGGGCTCGAGCTTTCCGTGGGTGGCAGCTGGCGCGTGCTGCTGGATACCGGGGCTGCGATCGAACTGGGACGCGGTGGAATCGCCGAAGTCACTGCAAGGGTGCGCCGGTTTCTGGCGACCCTCACGCAGGTCACGTCCCGTTACGCACGGCATGCGAATGCCGTGGAATCGGCGGACTTGCGGCATGAAAACGGATATGCCATCCGCTTGCGCGGCGTCAGCACGGTGGTGGCAGCGGTTGTACCCAAGAAATAGCGTTAGTAGAAATCAGCAGGACTTCATATGGCAAAAGAGTACAAAGACCTGGTCGTAGGACTGGACATCGGAACCGCCAAGGTCATGGTGGTGGTGGCCGAGGTGTTGCCCGGCGGCGAGCTCAAGCTCGCGGGCCTGGGCGTGGCGCCCAGCAACGGCATCAAGCGCGGTGTGGTGGTCAACATTGACGCCACCGTGCACAGCATCCAGCAGGCCCTGCGCGAGGCCGAGCTGAGGGCCGACTGCAAGATCACGCGGGTCTACACCGGCATCACCGGCAGCCACATCCGTGGCATCAATTCCAGCGGCATGGTGGCGGTGAAGGACCGCGAGGTGACGGCCGCCGACGTGGCCCGCGTCGTGGAAACGGCCAAGGCCATTAACATCTCGACCGACCAGCGCCTGCTGCTGGTGGAGCCGCAGGAATTCATCATCGACGGTCAGGATGTCAAGGAGCCCATTGGCATGAGCGGCATCCGCCTGGAGGCCAAGGTGCACATCGTGACCGGGGCGCAGAGCGCAGCCGAGAACATCATCAAGTGTGTACGCCGCTGTGGTCTGGAAGTGGAGCAGCTGATGCTGAACCCGCTGGCCAGCAGCCTGTCGGTGCTGACCGAAGACGAACGCGAGTTGGGCGTGGCCCTGGTGGACATTGGCGCAGGCACCACCGACATCGCCATCTTCACCAATGGTGCGATTCGCCACACAGCCGTGATCCCGATTGCCGGTGACCTGATCACCAGCGACATTGCGATGGCCCTGCGCACGCCGACCAAGGACGCCGAAGACATCAAGGTCGAGAGCGGCCACGCCAAACAATTGCTGGTGGACCCGGAGACCCAGGTCGAGGTGCCCGGCCTGGGCGACCGCGGCCCGCGCATGCTCAGCCGCCAGGCGCTGGCCGGTGTCATCGAGCCACGCATCGAAGAGATCTTTTCGCTGGTCAACCAGGTGATGCGCGAGTCCGGCTACGAGGAAGTGCTGTCCTCCGGCATCGTGCTGACCGGTGGCAGCTGCATCATGCCCGGCATGGTGGAGCTGGGCGAGGACATCTTCCTGAAGCCCGTGCGCCGTGGCATCCCCAAATATTCCAGCGCGCTGGCCGACATGGTGGCGCAGCCGCGTGCCGCTACCGTCATGGGCCTGCTCGAAGAGGCCCGTGTAGCGCGCATGCGCGGCTACAAGGTGGCGCAGAAAAACGGCTCGATGAAAACAGCTTTTGGATCGGTCAAAGACTGGTTCATCGGGAACTTCTGACCATGAAACACAAGATCTGGCTGGCAAGGGGAAGCCCGCATGAGCGGTTGCCGGGCGCGGGCCCGCCACCGACATTCGCAGATTACTGCAAGGGCAAAGAAACCAACGTATTGAATTTAGTGAAACTTCAGGAGAGAAAAATGGCCATCGAAATGATTGAAGAAGAAGCGTTTAACCAGGGCACACAGATCAAGGTGATCGGCGTCGGCGGTGGCGGCGGCAACGCTGTGGAGCACATGATCTGCTCCGCCGTGGGTGGCGTGGAATTCATCTGCGCCAATACCGACTCCCAGGCCCTGAGCCGCAGCACGGCGCACAAGACCATCCAGCTCGGTGCTGGTGGCCTGGGCGCCGGCAGCAAGCCCGACAAGGGTCGTGAAGCGGCGATGGTGGCCGAGGCCGACATCCGTGCCGCCATCGAAGGCGCTCACATGCTGTTCATCACGGCCGGCATGGGCGGCGGTACCGGCACTGGTGCAGCACCGGTGATTGCGCGCGTCGCCAAGGAGATGGGCATTCTGACCGTGGGCGTGGTCACCAAGCCGTTTGACTTTGAGGGCGGACGCCGCATGAGCAATGCCGATGCGGGCCTGATGGAGCTCGAAGCCAATGTCGACTCGCTGATCGTGGTGCTGAACGAGAAGCTGCTGGACGTGCTGGGTGACGACGTGTCGCAGGACGAAGCCTTTGCCCACGCCAACGACGTGCTGAAGAACGCCGTGGGCGGCATTGCCGAAATCATCAATGTGCCCGGCCATGTCAACGTCGACTTTGAAGACGTGCGCACCGTCATGGGCGAGCCCGGCAAGGCGATGATGGGTACCGCCCTGGCCAGTGGCCCGGACCGCGCCCGCATTGCAGCCGAACAGGCCGTGGCCTGCCCCCTGCTCGAAGGCATTGACCTGTCCGGCGCCAAGGGCGTACTGGTGCTGATCACCGCCGCCAAGGGATCACTCAAACTGAGCGAGTCCAAGCTGGCGATGAATACCATCCGCGCCTATGCTTCGCCCGATGCGCATGTGATCTACGGCACGGCCTATGACGATGTGCTGGGTGATGACATCCGCGTGACCGTAGTGGCCACCGGGCTGTCCCGCCAGGGTGCACGCCGCAATGCGCCTCCGCTGCAAGTGCTGCGCACCGGGACCGACAACGTGCCCTTCCATGTGCCCACGCTGAACACGCCGGTCGGCGGTCCAGCGGCAGGTGGCGGTGCGGCGATGGGGGTCACGCAGCCCGACTACGGAAGCTCCACGATTCCAGCTGTGTGGCGTGGGCGCGACCGCACCACCGCCGCAGCCCGCGTGGATGCGTTGTCCAGCGGTGGCATGGATGATTACGAAATCCCTGCGTTCTTGCGCAAACAAGCCGACTAGTAAAATCAGTAGGTGCTCAAACAACGAACGCTTAAATCCCTGACCCGTGCGGTCGGCGTGGGGCTACACAGCGGGCAGCGGGTGGAGATCACCTTGCGGCCCGCGCAGCCGGAAACCGGCATCGTCTTTCGCCGGATCGATTTACCGGTGCCGGTGGACATTCCCGTGTCCGCTGTCGCGGTGACCGACACGCGTCTGGCGTCCACGCTGTCCAATGGGCCGGTCAAGGTCCATACCGTGGAGCACCTCATGTCGGCCTGCGCCGGCCTGGGGGTCGACAATCTGTATGTGGACATCACCGCAGAAGAGGTGCCGATCCTGGACGGTTCGGCGGCCTCTTTTGTTTTCCTGCTGCAAAGCGCGGGCATTGAAATGCAGAATGCGCCGCGGCGTTTCATCCGGCTGTTGAAACCGGTGGAAGTGCGCGAGGGCACGGGGCCTACCGAGAAGTCGGCCCGGCTGGAGCCCTTTCATGGCTACAAGCTGCGGTTCGAGATCGACTTCAAACACCCGGCGGTGGACTCGACGGGGCAGTGCGTGGAGTTCGACTTGAGCGTGGACACCTATGCCCGGGACATTGCGAGGGCCCGCACCTTCGGCTTCACGAAAGACGTGGAGATGATGCGCGCCAACGGCCTGGCGTTGGGTGGTGGTTTGGACAATGTCATTGTCATGGACGACTACAAGGTCCTCAATGCCGAGGGCCTGCGCTACGACGACGAATTCGTCAAACACAAGATCCTTGACGCCATGGGCGACCTGTACATTGTGGGCAAGCCTTTGCTGGCCAGCTACAGCGCTTTCCGCTCGGGCCATGCGCTGAACAACAAGCTGCTGCGCGAACTGCTGTCCCGCCCCGATGCCTGGGATGTGGTGACCTTTGCCGACGAGAGCCAGGCGCCCCAGGGCTTTGCGCAACTGGCGCCGGCCTGGTAACGGCACGCCGCCCGTACCGCCATGGTCTTTCTCCGCTGGCTTGTCCTTCTGCTGCTGCTCGTTGCAGCCACCTGCTTCGCCTGCTTTGCCGTGACCGGTCAAGAGCGCTTCAAGCGCTACGGGCTGCGCATCCTGCAATGGACAATGGTGGGGGCGTTCGGCTTCTTTGGCGTGCTCATTCTTGAGCGTATTGGCTAGCTGTGAAGAGTCAAGAGGTTGTTTCTTGATCGAGTGAGCCGCGACATGGGAGCGACACCGCCAATACCTTGGTGTGGACGGTGCCAGTTGTAGTGGTGTATCCAATGCTCCAGCGCGTCAGTTCTTTCGCTGGAGGTATGG
>JAUSNJ010000059.1 GCA_030645355.1 Rhodoferax sp.
GCACATGGTCCAGCGCCTCGCCGCGCATCTTGGCGGCGCTGATGAAGATTTCCAGCTGCTCGCGGATCTTGGCCTGGCCCACATATTCGTCCAGCAGCTTGGGGCGCAGGGCGCGCTCAATCGCCTCTTCCTGAGGCGAGGTGGGCGCGGCCGATACCATGCGTTTGGCGGGCGGGGCGGCAAAGTCGTCGGTCTGGATGCTCACGGCGGGGTCTTCTGTTCATGCAAGGCTTGCGGACGCCCACTATAGCGCGCGCAGCCTCCTGCAGCAGGGACCCGGATTCAAGTTCACCGGCCATTTGGCCGATAGGAGGGCATGAACCCAACCGCAGCCCACCGGGCAAGCTTTCTACTGCGCCCTTTGATCCTCGCCATGGCGCTAGCGCTATCCAACGGCGCATGGGCGGCCGAACCGGTTACGACCCACGGCCCGGCGCACGCGGCACCCGCGGCGTCCGCCCCGGCCAAGGTTGCGTCCCAGGAAAGTCACGAGAGCACCGAAACCAGCAAGAAGACAACGCCGGTTGACAGCCTGCCCACCCGCAGCGGCAACGCCATGGCCGAGAAGATTCGCGCCGCGATGGCCGGCACCGTGGTGGCCAGCAAGAAGATGACCGTGGTGGTCGAAGACAAGGAAGCCGCCGAAGCCCGCGTGACCAGCAAGGCCCCCCCGCGGCCTGTAGCCAAGGCCCTTGCAAGCCAGCGCTACAACCAGGCCCGCGCCGCCGCAGTGGCCGGACATGGCGCGGGCGACACCCACAGCGCGCCAACCGCCAACGCCCATGGGGGCGAAGCGCACTGGACCTACGAAGGCGAGACCGGTCCACAAGCCTGGGGCAAACTGAAGCCGGACTTCAACCTGTGTGCCATCGGCAAGCGCCAGTCCCCCATCAACATTGAAGACGGAACCACCCTGCAAGGCCCGGCCGAACCGGTGCAGTTTGCCTACACACCCAGCAATGGCACGGTGGTCAACAACGGCCACACCATTCAGGTCGATGTGCAAGGCGACAACGCCATCACCGTGCGCGGCTCCACCTATCGCCTGCTGCAGTTTCACTTCCACACGCCATCGGAAGAGCAGATCAACTTCAAACGCTTCCCCATGGTGGCCCACCTGGTGCACAAGAACAACGAAGGCCAGTTGGCCGTGGTGGCGGTGCTGCTGCAGGAGGGCGAGGCCAACCCCATGGTTGACAAGGTCTGGACCTATATGCCACTGGACACCAACGACCGTGTACGCATGCCGCAGGCTCTGCTCGATGTGAATGGCTTGCTGCCCAAGGACCAGCGCTACTACCAGTTCATGGGGTCACTGACCACACCTCCCTGCTCGGAGGGCGTGCTGTGGATGGTGATGAAGCAACCCATGACCATCAGCGCGGGCCAGTACAAACTGTTCACGCAGCTGTACCCGAACAATGCACGGCCCGTGCAGCCCATCAATGGGCGGCCGGTGCGCGAAGCGCTCTAGTCAGTCGGCTGACTGCGTCGTCGGTGTGCCCAGGAATTGGGCATACAGGCCTTCGCCTATCGGGCGATCGGGTGAGTTCCTGAAGAACTCCGCAATCTTCAGGTCTTCGTGCTGCACATGGTCGTTGAACCAGTTGTAGATGGTGTACAGCAAGTCCTCGGGAAACTCGGCGCGGTGGCGAACCCTGGACAGCTCGACCTGCAGGTCAATCAGCAACGTGGTGTGAATCTGTGTGTGCGCCACCACGTCCGGGTAACCGATCTCGTGCATCAGGTTTTGCTCGCTGATGAAGTGAAATTCGGTGAATTTCTTGAGCTCCAGCATGACGCGCTGTATCGTCTGCTCGGATTGCCTGGTCTTGATTGCGATGTCCAGCTTTCGACACAGCAGCATCAGCATGCGGTGCTGGGTGTCAATCAGGCTGTTGCCCAGCTCCAGTTCCGGCGTCCATTGCACAAACATGGCGCGCTCTCAAAGGGAAGTGATGTCGGCTTTGCGGGTGTCGCCGTAACTCAGGTACTCCGCCAACTTGGCGTCCTCGTGCGGTATGTGACCCAAAGCCCAATCGCGAACCAGGGATTCGAGCGCCGCTTTGTAGGCAGCGTCGTCAAGTTCTTCTCCACTCAGCGACTCGAGGCGCGCGATCAGTCTTTGGTGTGACTGCACGTGTTCAGCCAGCATCGGGAAGTTGACTTTCTCCATCAGGGCCTCTTCATAGGCGAAGTGCTCTTCGATGTATTGGAACAGGCGCACCACGCAGTCCAGCAATTCGGCCTTCTCAGTCGAGCGCAAGACATGATTCGCCAACGCAAACAATCGCCGGTGTTGGTGGTTGATCTGGACATCACCAATGTCATAGCTGTCATTCCATGCGATTGTCATAGTGACCTCCGGGATCTATGGGCCAACAGGTGGAAGTATGGCCACCCGGGTTTGAAGCTTATCGCGCCAAAGCCTTTAGCGCCAGCTTGATGCCATCACTCACTCCCACCTCGGCCGGCAGTGCCTTGAGCGCGGCGGCAGCTTCCTTGTCGCTGTAGCCCAGGGCCAGCAGAGCCTGCAGGATGTCGCCCTGCGCGTCATTCACCGGGTTTGCCGTGGCTCCAATGTCCGCCCCCAGCTTGCCCTTGAGCTCCAGCAGCAGGCGCTCGGCGGTCTTCTTGCCAATGCCCGGCACCTTGATCAGGCGCCCGGCCTCTTGCAGGGTGACGGCCTGCGACAACTCACCCACGCTCATGCCCGACAACACCGACAGCGCGGTGCGCGGCCCCACCCCCGAAATCTTGATCAGCTCCCGAAACGCCGCACGCTCCACGGCGGATGCAAAACCGTACAGGATCTGCGCGTCTTCCCGCACCACAAAATGCGTCAGCAGCGACACCTTTTCGCCGGTGGCGGGCAGGTTGTAGTACGTGCTCATGGGCACCTGCACCTCGTAGCCCACGCCGCCGCAGTCCACCAGCACCTGGGGCGGGTTTTTGTCGCTGAGAATGCCTGTGAGTTTGCCTATCATCGTGTGCCCTGGGTAGTTTGCCGTTTGTTGCCTATGATGGGGGACCTTTTTTTATAGCCTCCACCCTGACCGGAATTATCAGCTTGATCCTCCGACACACTTTCAAACCGCTGAACAACAACCGCCTGTCCCACCTGTGCGGTCCCACGGACGAACACCTGCGCACCATCGAAGCGGCGCTGGATATCCACATCGCCCACCGGCACGAGCAGTTCAAGATCGAAGGCCCCAAGGCCAAAGCCCAGCGCGGCATGGACATGGTGCAGGCGCTGTACGAACTGGCGGCCAAGCCCATCAGCGCTGCCACCGTGCAGCTGATGCTGTCAGGAGATGGCGCCGGGATGGACAGCGACGGTCCCAGCCTGGCCACCCGCCGCGCCGACCTAAAACCCCGCAGCAAGAACCAGGCGCTGTACCTGGACAACATCGCCGAGCACGACATCACCTTTGGCATTGGCCCGGCCGGCACCGGCAAGACCTACCTGGCCGTGGCCGCCGCGGTGGACGCCCTGCAGCGCAGCGCCGTGCAGCGCATCATCCTGACCCGCCCGGCGGTGGAAGCCGGCGAACGCCTGGGCTTTTTGCCCGGTGACCTGAACCAGAAGGTGGACCCCTATCTGCGCCCGCTGTACGACGCGCTGTACGACCTGATGGGCTACGACCAGGTGCACAAGGCCTTTGAGAAACAGCAGCTGGAAATCGCCCCGCTGGGCTTCATGCGCGGACGCACGCTGAACAACGCCTTTGTGATTCTGGATGAGGCGCAAAACACCACGCCCGAGCAGATGAAGATGTTCCTGACCCGCATAGGCTTTGGCGCCAAGGCGGTGATTACCGGCGACCTGACCCAGATCGACCTGCCCAAGACCCAGCTCAGTGGCCTGGTGGATGCCGAGCGCGTGCTGCGTCGGGTCAGCGGCATTGCCATCACCCACCTGACCAGTGCCGACATCGTGCGCCACCCGCTGGTGGCCCGCGTGGTGGACGCCTACGACGCCGCGCGCCTGAACGAGCTGCCGGCCATTGCCATCCCCGAAGAAGAGGTGGAACTGCCCCGCGTGGGATTGCCCAAGACCCGCACGCCGGGTCGCCGCGCCATCGTCAAACCCTGAACCCCACAGTCTCATCCATGTTGCCAGAACTCACCCTCTCCCTGCAATTCAGCTCCGTCGCCAAGCCGGACAAACACCGCGCCGCCCTGCCCCGCCACCGGGTCAAGAAATGGATTCGCCATGCACTGCAAACCGACGCCGAAATCACCGTGCGCATTGTGGATGCCGAAGAGGGCCAGACGCTGAACCGCGAGTACCGCAAAAAAGACTACGCCACCAATGTGCTGACCTTTGATTACACCCAGGAGCCCGTGGTCACGGCCGACCTGGTGCTGTGCGCGCCCGTGGTGGCCAAGGAGGCGAAGGAGCAAAAGAAAACGCTGGAAGCCCACTACGCCCACCTGATCGTGCATGGCACCCTGCACGCCCAGGGCTGGGACCATGAACTGGAGGAGGACGCCCAGGTCATGGAACTGCGCGAGACCGAGATCATGGCGCGGCTGGGGTTCAAGAATCCCTACTGAGAACAGCCGGGGCCATCGCCATGCACCAACTTGGCATCAAAGTTGCTCATGCATGAATGGGTTTCTCAGGCCCTTTTCAAGCGATGAGGTTCCTGTGTTGTCCCCCGCATCCTCCCGGATGCGGGGGATTTTTTCTTGCCCCCGTGCTCAATGGTTTTGTGAACCCCGATGCGCCCACCCGGTAGTGTGCTTTTCAAGCACGCTGAACAGCTCATACATCACCATGGCCATGGCACCCACCACCAACAGCCCCGCAAACGCCAGGCCCATCTGCATGGCCGAGCCAGCAGAGATCAACAGGTAGCCAATTCCTTCATTGGCCGCCGTCATTTCGGACACGGTGGTGCCGACAAAGGCCAGCGTAATGGCGACCTTCAGCGAACCATAGAAGTAGGGCATGGATCGCGGCAGCCCGACCTTGACCAGCACATCCCAGCGCTTGGCACCCAGCACGCGCAGCACATCTTCCAGCTCCGGCTCCAGCGTGGCCAGGCCGGTGGCGATGTTGACCATGATGGGAAAGAAGCTGATCAGAAACGCGGTCAGGATCGCCGGGCCGACGCCAATGCCAAACCACACCACCAGAATCGGCACAAACGCCGCCTTGGGCAGCGCGTTGAAGCCGGTCATCAGCGGGTACACCGCCGCATAGGCCAGGCGCGAACTGCCGATGACAAAGCCGAGCAGCACGCCGACCACAATGGCAATCCCGAAGCCGACCATGGTCACCCAGAAGGTGCGCCAGGCGTGGGCGGCGATGATGCCCTTGAACTCCAGAAACTGGGTCCAGATGCGCCAGGGGCTGGGAAAGATGAACTCGGACACATCCAGCGCCGAGCACAGGATCTGCCACAGCAGGATCAACACCACCAGCAGGATCCAAGGAGCCCACGTCTCTATCAGTTTCTTGTTCATGCGAATCCCTCAAGTGGTTGTGTGTGCACCAGTTTGGCGAATGGCACCAATGTGGCCCCGCAGCTCGTGCACGATGTCGGAGAACTCCTTGGTGTAGGTCACCTCCAGATCGCGCGGGCGGGGCAGTTCAATCTCGCGGCGCACCACAAAACGGCCCGGGCTCTTGCTCATGACGTACACCGTGTCGGCCAGGAACACCGATTCGCGCAGATCGTGCGTGACCAGGATCACGTTAAACCGCTGCTCGGTCCACAGATCGCGCAGGATGCACCACAACTCCTCGCGCGTGAAGGCGTCCAGTGCACCAAAGGGTTCATCCAGCAACAGCATCTTGGGCTCGTGGATCAGCGCGCGACAAATGCTGGCGCGCTGCTGCATGCCGCCCGATAGCTGCCAGGGGAATTTGTCTTCATAACCGCCCAGCCCGACCTTCTGCAGCAGCTTGCGGGCGCGCTCCACATACTCACTCCGCTTGGCCTTGAACTGGCTGCGAAAGGGCTCCACAATTTCCAGTGGCAACAGCACGTTGTCCACCGTGGTGCGCCATGGCAACAGGGACGGCGCCTGGAACGCCATGCCGGAGATCTTCAGCGGCCCGGTCACCGGCTGGCCGTCGATCAGGATCTTGCCCATGGACGGCATCTTCAGCCCGGTGGTGAGCTTCATGAAGGTGGACTTGCCACAGCCCGATGGCCCGACGATGGCGATGAATTCGCCCTGGCGCACCTTCAGGTCGATGGCCTCCACCGCAAAGTGGTTCTGCTGCAGCAGCTCATGGTTGTAGGCCAGCCAGACGTCCTGGAAGTCGACAAACCAGGGCGCGGCCTGGTCGTCATGCACGGTGGTGGTCATGCGCACCGTCCTACTTCTTGAGCAGGATGGCCAGTTCCGCCTTGGGCGGCAGGTAGGCGCTGCTCCACACCGCATCGGGGTTGATGCGGGTCTTGGTGGTGAAGGCATCCGACACCTGGCTGGCCATCAGCGCCAGGCGCGGGCCATTGACCTGGCCAAAGCCTTCGGCACGCGCATTGGGGCTGTTGACCACGGTGTCAATCGCCAGCTTGAGGCGGCGGGTTTCCAGGTCCACACTGATGATGCCATCGCGCGCCTTGACGTCGGCAATGGCCGCCGCCGGGTTGCCCAGCACGTCTTTCACACCCTTGGTGAAGGCGCTCAGGAAGGCCTTGACCGCGGCCGGATTCTCTTTCAGCAACTTGGGTGACACGATGATGGCGTTGCCATACAGCTTGACGCCAAAGTCCGGGTAGGGCATGACAACCACGTCCTCGGCCTTGACGCCACGCGCTTCCAGGTTCAGCAGCGAGGTGAACGTGAAGCCGGTGATGGCATCCACGTCACCGCGCACCAGCATGGTTTCGCGCAGCGGGGGGTCCATCGCAGTCCACGTGAAGCCCGTCACGGCATTGGCCTTGGCAAAGATGGGAAAGGCCTTGCGCCCGGCGTCAAACACCGGTGCGCCCAGCTTCTTGCCGCTCAGGTCGGCGGGGGTCTTGATGCCCGACTTCTTGAGCGCCATCACCGAGGCCGGCGTGTCGTTGTAGACCATCATCACGGCCACCGGTTTGTTGGGCGCATCGGGGTTGTTGGCGTGGAATTCCATCAGGGCCGCCAGATCGGCCAGCCCCATGTCGTATGCGCCCGAAGCCACGCGGGTCACGGTACCGCCCGAGCCGTTGCCGGCGTCGATGGTCACATCGAGCTTGGCGTCCTTGAAATAGCCCTTGGCGGCCGGCGTCAGGAACAGGGCCGAGGGGCCCTCAAAGCGCCAGTCCAGCTGGAACTTGATGGACGTGGTCTGCGCGTGGGCCAGGCTGGCGGCCAATGCCACGAACGTGGCGGCTGTGGCCTTGAGGAAGCTGCGTTTTTGCATGGTGACTCCGGGGAAGGGTGTGGTTGAAATGGGTCCACACCCTCTGAGCAAGAACGGTGCCTGATTTTGTATACACTTGGCCCGCAAATTGCATCATGACGGCGTGGATATCAGCCCACGCCCCATCAACTTCACCCGAAAAAATCATGATGCACCAAACCGTTACACGCACCATCCTGGGCGCAGCCGCCCTTACCTGCACCCTGGCAGCCCAGGCCGCAACCTGGAGCGACACGTCCATCGGCTACCGCTACGGTACCGACTATGCCGAGCCCTTCAACGCCAATGCGATCAGCAAGGACATCATCAACCTGAACCACGTCAGCGGCTACAAGTACGGCTCCAACTTCTTCAATGTCGACATGCTGATGTCCGACAACAAGGACCCCTCCAGCGCGGGTGCCGGCACCGGCGCACAAGAGGTGTACATCGTCTACCGCCACACGGTGGACCTGGAAAAGCTCACCGGCTCGCCCTACAAGTTCGGACCGGTGCGCGGCATGGGCATCACCGCCGGTTTTGACTACAACACCAAGACCGATGCTGGCTACAACTCCAAGAAGCGCATGCTGGTGGCCGGCCCCACGTTCATGATGGACGTGCCCGGCTTTTTGAACCTGAGCCTGCTGGCACTGTTTGAAAGCAACGCGCCCTACAGCACCTTCTCCCGCGTGGCCACACCGCGCTACACCTACGACTCCCACATGATGCTGGGCGCAGCCTGGGGCATTCCGCTGGGCGGATCGGGCTTCTCATTCGAGGGCTTTGCCAACTTCATCGCCGCCAAGGGCAAGAACGAGTTCGGTGGCGACACGGCTCCTGAGACCAACATCGACATGCAGGTCATGTATGACCTGAGCCCGGTCATCGGCGCCAGCCCCAAGACGCTGAAGCTCGGCCTGGAATACCAATACTGGAAGAACAAGTTTGGCAACAACAGCGACGGCGCCGCGGGCAAGGGCGCATTCGCCCAGACGCCGATGATTCGCGTCGAATACCACTTCTAGGCATCGCCGCCAGCCTCCGCGCAAACGCAATCGGATGCGCGGAACGGTTGGTTGGACTAGCCCTGTCGACGCGACGGCTCGCTGACGTGCAAGAACTTGGTGAGCAAATCGCGCGGTGGCGCAACCGAGATGCCTTTGAGTACCTGCCCCACGTTGCCGCGATGGTACGACCCATGGGTGAGCACATGGAACAGCATTTCCTCGCGCGTCATGCGTCCCGCGTCACCATCCGTGAACTGGAATGCAAGACTCTGCGCCAGTGCCGGGGCATCGATCCTGGAAACGTAGTCTTCGAACCAGAGGTCGGTTTCGGCGACTGCGAAATGGAGCTCGCCCAGCTCGGGAGTTTCTGGCGTATTGGTTGCTGTATACGGGTGTTTCTCACCAGCCAAGTGGGCGCGAAAGATGCGGTCGACCACGTAGATGTGGTTGAGCGTCCGGATCGCCGTATGCAGCGAGGCCGCGTGCTCCGGGGACGTGACCGAGGCCAGCACGTCAAACAGTTCACGATTGGCCCACGACTTCTGGGCGAACAGGGATGCAAGAATTTTCTGGGACATGGCAGTGCGTCGATGGAAGTGGGGCAACCCAGTTTATCCGGTCAGCTTCAAGTCAACACGACTCCCGGTTACGAAGGGGGCCCACCAACACCGTCAGACCCCATCAGCCAGGTAGTCACAAGAAAAATAGGCCGCTAGCCCTCGTAAATGCTTATCATGCAGCTACAACTTTGATAGCGTTCTCAAACAAAAGGCGAAACGGGAAGAGGCGTCCCATCTGCCGCCAGCGTCTCCCCCTTGCGCTGCGTGATCAGCCCATACGCCTGCGGTTGCCGATGCAAATCAAAGTTGAAGGTGGTGCGTTTGTAGACGGCGCAGAAGTCCAGGTCGCAGCGGGCAATCGCCATCTCATCGCCCTTGGTCAGGCAGCGCGCCACCACCTCGCCGGAAGGGGCGATGATGCAGCTGCCGCCTATGCTGTCCACGCCCTCTTCCACACCGGCTTTGGCCACACCCACGACCCAGGTGCCGTTCTGGTAAGCGCCGGCCTGCATGGAGAGCTGGTTGTGGAACAGGGACAGGTCGTCATGCTCGGGCGCGGGCGCGTTGTGCACCGGGGTGTTGTAGCCGATCAGCACCATCTCCACGCCCTGCAGGCCCATCACGCGGTAGGTCTCGGCCCAGCGCCGGTCGTTGCAGATGGCCATGCCCAGGATGCCGCCAAAGGCCTGCGTCACCCCCCAACCCGTGCCCGGCGTGAAGTAGCGTTTCTCCAGATGCTGGAAGCGCCGCCAGGGCTCGTGCTCCTGGTGGCCAGGCAGGTGCACCTTGCGGTATTTGGCGACGATCTGGCCGCTGCGGTCGACCAGGATGGAGGTGTTGTAGCGCACCGCGCCACCGGCTTCTTGCGCCAGTTCGGCGTAGCCCAGGTAGAAGCCCACGCCCAGCTCGCGCGACAAATCGAACAGCGGCTGTGTGGCCGCGTTGGGCATGCTGCGCTCGAAGAAGCTGTTGATCTCGGCCTCGTCTTCCATGTACCAGCGCGGGAAGAAGGTGGTCAGCGCCAGTTCCGGAAAGACGATGAGCTGAGCGCCCACGGCGTGGGCCTGGTGCATGAGGTCGCACAGACGGGCCACCACCAGGGTGCGGGAGTCGGCGCGCTGGATGGGGCCGAGCTGGCCGAGGGCAACGTTGAGATAGCGGGGCATAGGTCAATCAGTCAGAGTGGAATCAATGGGTTCGGTTGGCCAGCGCCAGTACCACCTGCAGCAGCACTTGCGCGCCGCGTTGCAGGTCGGCCGGTTCGGTGTGCTCGCGCACGTTGTGGCTCAGGCCACCCACGCTGGGCACAAAAATCATGGCGCTGGGGCAGACACGGGCCAGCATCTGCGC
The DNA here is from genome assembly GCA_030645355.1 of Rhodoferax sp. Lineage (GTDB taxonomy): Bacteria > Pseudomonadota > Gammaproteobacteria > Burkholderiales > Burkholderiaceae_C > Allorhodoferax. Next base: position 10,269 of record JAUSNJ010000059.1, read on the forward strand.
GTCATGCCCGGCACCGCTGGGCATGCGCTGGTAGGTGCAGCCCAGGGCTTGGGTTTGCTGCTCCACCAGGTTCACCACCCCGGGGTCAAAGGCCACGGGCTCAAAGCGGGCCAGCGCGCGATGGGTGACGCGCGCTCCTTCAGCCTGTGCGGCCTGCTGGGCGTAAGCGTGCAATTCGCGTTCGGCTTGGGCCAGCGCGGCGCCGTCGGTGTTGCGCAGGTCCACGGTGAACACCGCCTTGTTGGCGATGACATTGACCAGATTCGGGCTGAGTCGCACGGCACCCACGGTGGCCAGTTGGCGGCCGCCCATACGCGCACTCAGTGCGCGCACAAACACCGCCACCTGCGCCGCGACCAGCGCTGCATCGTGGCGCAGCGCCATGGGTGTGGTGCCAGCGTGGTTGGACTGGCCTTCCACCGTGAACTCAGTCCACGAGATGCCTTGCACACCCTCGACCACGCCGATCTGCAACCCGCACTGCTCCAGCACCGGGCCCTGTTCGATGTGCAGCTCCACATAGCTGTCCACCACCGGCGCACCCACCAGGGCCGTGCCCCGGTAGCCGATGCGCTGCAGCTCGGCCTGCACCGACACACCCTCGGCATCGCAGGTGGCCAGCGCGTCCTGCAACGGCAAGCCACCCACATAGGCCAGG
>JAUSNJ010000061.1 GCA_030645355.1 Rhodoferax sp.
TTTGAAATGACCAAAGAGCGCGTTGACCGCCGCGTACCAGGCCTGGTGCGCCGCCGTGTGCGTGAATTGATACGGGCCGGCCACATCGCCGGCGGCGAAGATGTTGGGGTACAAGGTTTCCAGGTAGTCGTTGACGACCACGGTGCGCTGGGTGGGAATGCCCAGCGCTTCCAGCCCGGAGCCCAGCAACCGTGCCACGCGCCCGACCGCGCACAGCAAGGCGTCGAACTCGATGCGCAGTTCGCTGCCCTGGTGTTCCACCACCATGAATTTGCGCTCGCCATCACGTTCGCAACGCAAGGCCTTGTGCCCGGTGAGCACGTCGATGCCATCGCGGGCCAGCGCGTCACGCGCGAGCTCGGAGACTTCTTCGTCCTCGCGCACCATGAGGCGCGGCGCCATCTCGATCTGCGTCACCCGGGAGCCGAGCCGGGCAAAACTTTGCGCCAGTTCGCAGCCAACCGGCCCGCCGCCCAAGACCACCAGGCGCGCCGGCGGCGCGTCCAGCTGGGCAAACTCGTCCCACAAGGTGTCGCTGGTGACATAGCCGACCTCGTCCAGCCCCGGCAGCGGCGGCACGAACGGGCGGGCGCCGGCCGCGATGACGATGCTGCGGGTGCTCAGGCGCTGGGTGCTGCCATCATTAAGTTTCACTTCCACCGTCCAGGGATCGACGATGCGGGCATGGCCTTGCAGCACCTCCACGCCCAGTTCGGTGTAACGCGCCACGCTGTCATGCGGCGCCACCGCCCCGATGACCGCATGCACCCGCGCCATGACCTTGCGAAAGCTGAAGTCCGGCGCCACGGCGCTCAAGCCATAGCGATCACCATGGCGCATCTGGTTGGCGACGCGGGCCGATTTGATCAAGGCCTTGCTGGGCACGCAGCCATAGTTCAGGCAATCGCCGCCCATCTTGTGCGCTTCGATCAAAGTCACTTTGGCCTTCACGGCGGCGCCGATGTAGGCGCTGACCAAACCGGCTGCGCCGCCGCCAATGACCACCAGATTGCGGTCAAAGCGTTGCGGGCGTTGCCATTGGGCATAAACGCGGCGGGCCTGCAGCCACGCGGTAACTTTTTTGGCGATGATCGGAAAGATGCCCAGCAGCGCAAACGAAAGCAGCAGGCCGGGCGACAAAATGCCGGACAGGCTCTGCAATTGCGCAAGCTGCGTGCCAGCATTCACGAACACCAGCGTGCCGGCCAGC
>JAUSNJ010000068.1 GCA_030645355.1 Rhodoferax sp.
GGGTCGCCGCCGCCGGCGGGGTTGAAGAAGCTGGTGCCAAAGTGACGGTCCGTCAGCGTCATCGTGATGGCGCCGGCCAGCACGGGCATCACGGCGATCAGCAGGGAGGCGGTGATCAACCAGGTCCAGCAGAACATGGGCATCTTCATCAGCGTCATGCCGGGTGCGCGCATGTTCAGAATGGTGACGATGATGTTGATCGAACCCATGATGGAGCTGGCACCCAGGATGTGCATGGCAAAAATGCCGGCGTCCATGGAGGGGCCCATCTGCAGCGTCAACGGTGCATACAGTGTCCAGCCGGCAGCGGGTGCGCCACCGGGCATGAAGAAGGAACCCACCAGCATCAGGCCAGCCGGAATCATCAGCCAGAAGCTGAAGTTGTTCATGCGGGCAAAGGCCATGTCAGCCGCGCCGATCTGCAGCGGAATCATCCAGTTCGCAAAGCCCACAAAGGCCGGCATGATGGCGCCGAAGACCATGATCAGACCGTGCATCGTGGTGAGCTGGTTGAACAGCTCGGGGTTGACCACTTGCAGGCCGGGCTGGAATAGCTCGGCGCGGATGATCAGGGCCAGAACACCACCCACCATCAGCATTGTGAAGGCGAACAGTAGGTATAGCGTGCCAATGTCCTTGTGGTTGGTGGCGTAGACCCAGCGCTGCCAGCCCGCGGGGGCGTGGTCATGGTGGTCGTCATGGGCATGGTCGTGGTGGTCTAGAACGGCACTCATCCTGATTTCCTTCTCAATTCACTAATCTTGGTCTGTCGGGTCTTGCGGTCTGGTGCGCTCTACTTGCGCAGAGCCAGCACATCCGCAGGTTGCACGACCTGACCGGTCTTGTTGGACCAGTTGTTCTTGGTGTAGCTGATTACGGCTGCAATGTCGGTGTCGCTAAGCTGCGCCCAAGGAGGCATCACATTGCTTTTGCCATCCGGAAGCGTGACGATCCGACCCTTGAGAATGACCCCGATTTGCGCGTCTTTGTTGGCATCCAGCACAACGGTTGAACCGTCCAGGGCCTTGATCGGGCCAGCGCCCTTGCCGTTGGCCTGGTGGCAAGCTGCGCAGTTGGCGGCATAGACCTTTTCACCACGCTTGGCAATATCGGCCAGCGCCCAGACCTTGGCAGGATCATCCGCCTTGGCCGCCATTTTCTTCATTTCTCCTGCAACCCAGGCCGAGTAGTCCGCAGCCGACAACACCTTGACATGGATTGGCATGTAGGCGTGCTCTTTGCCACACAACTCCTGGCATTGCCCATGGAAGTCACCCGTTTGTTCTGCACGGAACCAGGTGTCACGCACAAATCCAGGAATCGCATCCTGCTTGATACCAAAGGACGGCACGGCAAACGCGTGGATTACATCATTGGCGGTAGTGATGATGCGGATCTTCTTCCCCACTGGCACCACCAGTGGATTGTCAACCTTGAGCAGATAGTCATCGACTTTCGCAATTTCCTTGAGGTCGCCAACGTCAGACATGGTGCGCTGCGTACCATCGAGTGTCGAGATAAAACCAATGCCTTCGCCTTCACCCTTGAGGTAGTCGTAACCCCATTTCCACTGCATACCAGTGACCTTGATCGTCAAATCGGCATTGGTGGTGTCTTTCATGGCAACCACAACTTTGGTGGCAGGCAGCGCCATCAGGATCACGATGATGAACGGAATGATGGTCCACACGACTTCCACAACGACCGATTCATGAAAGGTGGCAGCCTTGTGGCCCACTGACTTGCGGTGCTTCCAGATGGAATAGAACATGACCGAAAAAACCGCCACAAAAATGACGGTACAGACAATCAGCATGAACCAGTGCAGCCAGTGCTGCTCCTCGGCAATTTTGGTCACCGGCGGATGCAGGTTCAACTGATTCACGGCGGGGCCGCCTGGCAGGTCATTGACCGCATGCGCCACTGTGAATGCCGCAGTGCCTGCCCACGCACTTGCCGCGAGGAGCAGTGAAGCCAATTTATTGAAAATGCTCTTCATCTTGGTCATTTCTTCGTCGAATCAGATTAAACAGTGCCAAAACCTGACCGCACACGCGCCAATGGCAACGGGTGGACAGGAAGGGCCAGAACTCGGTTTGCCGGTTATTGTAGCCGACCCATCTCTCTCGAAATTAGCGTCGGCGGCACATGTCAAGCCCTTAAGTCAACCGGATGCGTCATTTTTCTTGACCTGACGCAAGGTCGCTCGCATTTCGTCCAGAGATACCCGGGTTTCCGGGCCAACCGCCATGCGCGGCGGCGCCTTGAAAGCATGACCATAGACGACCTCAAAGGTCAACCGAAGCTGACCGTCGCTGTCGGGCTGGGCCAGGGTGGCCAAACGGGACAACAATTGCGCATACCAGCCCCGCCCGCGCAACGCGCCAAAGCGCTGCGGATGCAGGTTGCGCCCCAACTCTCGCAACTCGACCAGCAAACGCTCAGGCGTTGCGAACGTCAGGGTGATGCGCTCCATATCCATCACCGGTTCGGAGAACCCGGCTTGCACCAGCATGTCACCCCAGTCGTGCATATCGGTAAAGGCATGCGAAGCGGGCGGCCAGCCCAGCGAACTATAGAGAGAGCGGATCTCTTGCAAGGTGTCGGGGCCCAGACAGGAAAACATCAAAAAACCCGTTGACTCCAACAAGCGATGCCACTGTGCGATCAGCGCCTGCGGATCGGCCACCATATGCAAAGCCATATTGGCCCACAGCATCTGGGCCGGTGTGTCGGGTGTGCCGATGTTTAGCTTGGGTGCGGTCCAGCGTTTGGGGTGCCACCACGGACTCGCTATCAATTTATGAGCTACCCGCGCGTGTTCTGCGAGGGCTAGCACCACAAAACACTCAGACGTCGGATACCGCGCGGCCAATAGCGCGTGCGCACCCAGACCACCCAGGAGCGGCTCCCAATGCACCCACCGCCGGGGCTGCAGGGTCATCCACTGCAGGCGTTCTTCCATGCGGCGCGCCACCTCTTCATGCAACCATGGGGAAGTGGCCGGCAGCCGGGCCGCCCAGCGCGCGGCGGCGCGTGGCGCGATGGTGGGGGGTAGTTGGGACGGCATGGGAATCGGCAACGACGGGTGGGCAAGAGCGCGGCCCGAGTATATTGGCTCGGTGTTTCGCCAACTGCTCCAAGGGATATCGCGGCGCCTGCCCAGCCAGTGCGCGGTATGCCATGCCTGGCCCGCCCACAGCATCTGCGAGGCCTGCGTGGGCGCGTTCGCGCAACCGGTAGCACGTTGCACCACCTGTGCCCTGCCGGTCGCGCCCGGCGTGCGCCAGTGCGGCGCCTGCACCCTGCAAGTACCGCCATTCGATGTCTGTCTGGCAGCCCTGCCCTATGCCTACCCGTGGTCGGATCTGGTTGCAGACTTCAAATTCCACCAACGCACTGGCTGGGCCGTCAGTTTTGCGAGCCTGTTACGCGCCGCGCCCTGGGTGGAGCCCGCGCTGGATGCGGCCGACCTGTTGCTGCCCATGCCACTGTCTGCGCAGCGGTTGCGCGAGCGCGGCTACAACCAGGCCGATGCGCTGGCCCGCGCGCTGGAGCCATCCAAAGTAGCGCACGGGGTGTTACTGCGCGTGCAGGACACGCCACCGCAAAGAACACTGGCGCGCAACGAACGCCTGCGCATGGTGGAGAACGCGTTTGCCGTGGACCCGCTGAAGGTCTCCCGCGTTGCTGGCAAACGGCTGGTCCTGCTTGATGACGTGATGACCAGCGGAGCGTCCCTGCATGCGGCCGCACGCGCGCTGCGCGGCGCCGGCACTGCCCACATCACGGCCCTGGTGCTGTGCAGAACGGAGTAAGCCAGCCACGCCACGGCGGCGACAATACCGCCCATGTTTCATATTGTTCTGGTCGAGCCCGAAATCCCGCCCAACACGGGCAACATCATCCGCCTGGCGGCCAATACCGGTTGCACGCTGCACCTGGTCGAACCGCTGGGCTTTTCGATGGACGACAAGCACATGCGCCGGGCCGGGCTGGATTACCACGAGTACGCCACGCTGCACAAGCATGCCAGCTGGCAGGACTTTCTGGAGACGCAGCGGCCCGCGCCGGATCGCCTGTTTGCGTTGACTACCAAGGGCAGCGGCCAGGTATTCGCGACGGCGTTCCAGCCCGGCGACTGGTTGGTCTTCGGGGCGGAGACGCGAGGACTATCAGAAGGGGTGCGGTCCCAATTTGCGCCACACCAGTGCCTGAAGCTGCCGATGCTGGCGGGCCAGCGCAGTCTGAATCTGTCCAACGCGGTGGCGGTTACCGTGTTCGAGGCCTGGCGGCAGAATGGATTCCTTCAGGGATAGTGGCGCGCGATCGATTCGGCAATGCACACCGGTTTGCTGGCGCCCTCGCGCTCGGTCGTGACTTCCCAGGTCATCTGCATGCCCTGGTTGTCGATCGGATCGCAGGCCAGCAGTTTCATGCGTGCACGCAACCGGCTGCCCACGGGCACCGGGGCGATGAAGCGCACCTTGTTCAGGCCATAGTTCACACCCATGCGGGTTTGTTCGATGTGCAGGGATGATTCAAAAAACCGCGGCAACAGCGACAGTGTCAAGAAACCATGGGCGATGGGCGCACCGAATGGTCCGGCCTTGGCGCGCTCCACGTCCACATGGATCCACTGGTGGTCGCCGGTGGCCTGGGCAAACAGGTTGACCTGCTCCTGGGTGATGGTGATCCAGTCGCTGACGACGACTTCCTGCCCGATCAGGGGCAACAATTCCGAGAGTGTTTGAAAGGTTTTCATGCTGCCCACTGTAGGCCCGGATCGGCTGTCCGGGTGTCAACCCCGGGACAAACCCACAACACAATCATTCACGCATCCAGCCACTCGCACAGCGCGCGCCATTGCTCCAGATCTTTTTCCACCCGCCCCGGGGCCACATCAAACAGCGTCAGACCACGCGCGGCCAAGTGGACGTAGTTTTGCGTGTCGCGCAAATAGCCCAGCACCGGAACGCCCAGGCGGTCGACAAATTCATGCAAATGGTCGGCCGCAATGGTGCGGGCATCGACCCGCATGCCCACCAGGGCAATCTGTGTCTTGCCGGCATGCTTGTTGTGCACCAGCTCATCCAGAAAGGCGCGGGTGGCAAAAATATCAAACACACTGGGCTGCAGCGGCACGACGATGCGGTCGGCCATCTTTACCACGTCATTGAGGCGCTTGCCGTGCAGTCCGGCCGGCGTGTCCAGCACCACATGGGTTGTCCCCTTGGGGGGCCGGACAATGTCATCCGCGTCCGTCTCCCAGCTGGCGATTGCCCGCGCCGCAGCAGGGCGCAACCCCAACCACAGACGCGACGACTGCTGGCGGTCCACGTCGCCCAGCATCACGGCGTGCCCGCGCGAAGCGTAGTAGCCCGCAATGTTGGTCGACAACGTGGATTTGCCGACGCCGCCTTTGGGGTTGGCTACAACTACGATTGGCATGCGCTGTCCTCTCTGGTTGAGATTTCTCAGTAATGCTATGTTAGCGTCATGGAACACCTGCCCACCTGGTTAGTCAACAGCTTCATTTACCTCAGCGCCGCGGTCATCGCCGTGCCCCTGAGCAGGGCTTTGGGCCTGGGCTCCATCATTGGCTATCTGGCTGCCGGCATTGCCATCGGCCCCTGGGGGCTGGCCTTTGTCACCAATGTGCAGGACATTCTGCATTTTGCTGAATTCGGCGTGGTGCTGATGCTGTTCATGGTCGGACTGGAGCTGGAGCCCAAACGCCTGTGGAGCCTGCGCCGCCCCATTTTTGGCTGGGGCAGCGCCCAGGTGGCAGGCTGTGCCGCCGCGCTGTTTGTGGTGGCGCTGGCATCTGGACTGGCGTGGCCGATCGCCCTGGTGGGCGCGTTGGGGCTGGCACTCTCCAGCACGGCCATTGCGCTGCAGGTCATGGGCGAGCGCAACCTGCTGTCCACCGGCAGCGGCCAGGCCGGTTTTTCCATTCTGTTGTTCCAGGACGTGGCCGCCATCCCGATTTTGGCCCTGCTGCCATTGCTGGGCGGATCGCTTGAGGAGAATCAGCCGGTAGCCCTCGTGGAACGGGCGCAGGAAGCTATAAAAATAGTAGCAGTCATTACTGGCATCGTGGTCGGCGGGCGCCTGGCCTTGCGCCCCTTGTTGCGCTGGATTGCCCGCAGCAAGACGCCCGAGATCTTCACTGCCGCCTCGCTGCTGCTGGTCGTGGGCATTGCGGCGTTGATGCAAATCGTCGGCCTGTCCATGGCACTGGGCGCCTTTCTGGCCGGTGTGCTGCTGGCGACCAGCGAATATCGACGCGAACTGGAAACCAATATCGAGCCTTTCAAAGGCCTGCTTCTGGGCCTGTTTTTCATTGCAGTGGGCATGGGGGTGGACCTGGGCGTGCTGCGCGCGGCGCCGTTGCAGATGGCCGCCGTGGTGCTGGGATTTCTGGCCGTCAAGGGTCTGGTGATCTTCGGGATTGCACGCCTGATGGACCTGCCTTTCCAGGAACGCCCAGTGTTCACGTTGCTGCTGGCGCAGGGCGGCGAATTTGCGTTTGTGGTGTTCCAGGCGGCGGGCGGCGCCAATGTGCTGCCGGCGCAAATCGCATCCTTGCTGGTGGGCGCGGTGGCCGTATCCATGCTGGTCAGCCCCTTGCTGCTGTTCGCCATCGACAAATGGCTGCTGCCGCGCTACGCCCATTGCGGCGTACCGGTTCTTGACGAGATATCGGAACAGCAAGATGCCCCCATCCTGATTGCCGGTTTTGGCCGCTACGGACAAATCGTGTCACGCGTGTTGTTGGCGCAAGGCCAGCCCTGCACTGTGCTGGACCATGACGCCGAGATGATCGAGGCCGCGCGCAAGTTCGGCTACCGTGTGTTTTACGGCGACGCCACGCGCCTGGACTTGCTGCGCACGGCGGGTGCGGCACACGCCAAGGTCCTGGTGGTGGCCGTGGATGATGTGGCGCAGTCGCTGGAAATCGTGGACCTCGCGCGTGAGCATTTTCCGCAGCTTGAAATTGTGGCCCGCGCCCGCGACGTGACGCACTGGAACCAGCTGCGCGACCGCGCGGTGATGCTGGTGCAACGCGAATTGTTCGAGTCCAGCCTGCTCAGCGCCCGCAGCGTGCTGGAGCTTCTAGGCCAGGCGCCAGACGCCGCCCAATCGACCATCCTGCGTTTTCGCCAGCACAACCTGGAACTGTTCGAACAGTTGCACCCACACTACAAGGACAGCGCCAAGATGATCTCGGTCGTCAAGCAAGGGCGCCAACAACTCGAAGAACAGATGGCCCGCGAACGCGGCGAACCCATCCAAAAAAGCTGAGTCCCCTTACTGGGGTGGTGGTGGCGGGGGTGGTGGCGGGTAGTATGGCGCTGGTGCGCTTTGCGGTGCCACAGTTGCGGGCTGCGGTACGTAGATCACCGTGCCCTGCCGGTAGTAGTGGCGCGACGGCTGGTTGTTTTTGGACACCATGCATTGCTCGTAGGCGATGTCGTAGCGCTGCTGGGCACTGCGCCCGTCTGCTCCATTGTTGCTCGCGCCGATGGCCGTCCCCATGACCAACCCGGTTGCCGCACCGGCGCCGGTATTGTTGTAGCGACGACCACTGGTGGCGGAGCCCACTGCGGCACCCAGCAGCGTCCCCACGATGGCAGAGCCGACTATGGCCTCGCCGCGCGTATCCGGCCCCAACGACTGCTGCGCATAGCCTCTGCAGAACTGGTCTTCTGCGGCGAAAAGATCCAGGGGCTTACCCGGGGTCGGCATCACCGCCACACGGGGGCCCTGGGGCGCCGACACACAGCCAACCAAACCGATCAGGCAGACTGAAGCAAGAGCACTATGCCAGTGGATAGAGAGTGTTTTCATTGTGGGGCTCCTGGGGGTGTTGCAGGCACCGTTTTCCAACCGCCGGGGCACGATGCAACATAGGGGTAATAGCCTCGGGCGGCGTCGCAGTAGTACCAGAACTGCGCACTGGGCTGGCTGGCAACCGGCGGCACAGCGGGCTCAACGGGTACCACTGCCGGGGCCGGCATCTGGATGATCACCGGCGGGGCCTGCTCCACCACGATTGGGGGACGGTAGGGGTCCGGATAGGGATAGACAGGTTGCGAATGGAAATACCAGACGCCACCCACTACCCACCACCACCCCATTTGCCCCCGGTGCCAACCATGCCGCCACGTACCCGAACGCCAGTGGTGCAGATCATTCCGCTCAAAGTGGCGGATATCGCCATGCCATACGCGGTCGTGACCCCGAGGTTGCGCCTGGGACGCAAAAGGTGTCATGCCGAGCAACGCAGCCACTGCCAGGGTCCAACCAACAATCGGTTTCATGGAATCGCCTTCTTCAATGTCTCTCGAACGAACTGTGCACAAGTCCACACAAGCTTGTCAACGCCCCAACAGGCCTATTCGCTGACGTGGTTACCGATCTTTACTTGGAGTTCACCATCGCATAACAGTTCCAGCCAAACTGCTGCTGGGCGCGCGGTCTGCAATCAAGCCAATCCGTCCCACAACAGCTTGGCACCAGTCAAAAACATACCGACGTACAGAAACCGGTAAAACAGAACCTGTCCAATACGCCTCGCCAGGCGTACCCCAATCCACACGCCCAGCGGCGCCAAGGGCAGAAGGACCAGTGACGTGGCCATGTTGCGCCAGTCGAGCAGCCCCAGCAACCCGTAGGGAATCCACTTGGACAGATTCACCACGAAGAAGAAAAATGCCATGGTGGCGGTGAACTTCACCGGTGAGAGGCGCAGCGGAATCACGTAGGCGGTGATCGGCGGTCCCCCGGCGTGGGCGATGAAACTGGTAAAGCCCGACGTCGTCGTCAGCAAGGCGCCCAACCAGCGCGGCGGCGGTGCACTGTCGGGGCGCGGCGGGAATAACAGCCGCTGGGCCAGAAACAGCAGCGTGAAGGCACCCACGATGGCGGCTACCGTGTGGGGGTTCAAGACCTTGAACAGCAGCGCACCCATCACAATCCCGAGCACCCCGAACGGCAGCAAAAACTTCAGCAGTACCGCGTCAAAGTCCTTGCGAAACGCGGCCATGCCCAGCAGGTCCATGACCAGCAACACCGGCATCAGAATCGCCGCGGCCTGCGGCACGGAGATGGCCAGCGCCATCATCGGTACCGCCAGGGAACCGAATCCGGCACCGAAACCGCTTTTGCTGACCCCCAGCAACAGCACTGCGGGCACGGCGACAGCATAGAAGAAGGGGTCGGTAATGATGGGCAGGGTCACAGGCCTGCCATGTTAACCTTGCGGCATGTTCAGTCCCTCGCAAGCCGATGTTCGCCGTTTTTTTTGCTCAGTCTATGCCAAAGCCCGCGCAGGTACTGCGCTGGAAGCTATTGAAACCATAGCAAGCCAGTGGATGGACGAGCACCCGGAATACGCCGAGGATTTCAGTGACGTAGACGCCGCGCTGGCCAGCATGACCGAAGTCCAGGAGGGGCGCACCAACCCGTTTTTGCACCTGTCCATGCATTTATCCATCAGCGAGCAGTGCAGCATCGACCAGCCGCGTGGCATCCGCCAGGCCATTGAACTGCTGACGCACCGCCGCAACTCGCTGCACTTGGCCCACCACGAGGCCATGGACTGCCTGGGCAAGATGCTGTGGGAAAGCCAGCAGGCCGGGCGCCCACCGCAAGGAGACGCCTACATCGCCTGCGTGCAGCGCCAGGCCACGCGCGACTGACCCACCGTCTGGACGTAAAAAAGCCGCTGGTTCAGCGGCTTTTTGTGGTTCACGGAAGCGTTTTGTTACTTGAACTTCTTCTGCGGCACGGTCTTCAGCTCGCCGGGCAGGCTGCCAATGTACTGGGCCAGCTCTTTGAGCTCTGCATTCGAGAACTGCTTGACCATACCGCCCATGATGGCGTTGCCGCGACCGATCAGGGGGTTGCTTTCTGTTTTGTACGCCTTCAGGGCCACAAACAGGTAGTCGCTGTGCTGACCGGCAATCTTGGGGTAGGTTGGATCAATGGGTTTGTTGAAGCTGTCACCATGGCAGGATGCGCAACCGCCCTTGGCCACCAGTGCCATGGCCTTGGCCGAGCCATCGGCCGCTTTGCCTGGAGCGGCAGCACCTGCCACCACGCCGCTGGCTTCATAGTAGGCCGCCACATCGGCAATGTCCTGGTCACTCAGGGAATCCGCGATACCACGCATGGTGGGATGCTTGCGTTCGCCCTTTTTGTAGGCATTCAGGGCCGAAGCGATGTACTTGGCGCCCTGACCCGAAATCATCGGCACCTTGTGGACTTCAGGGAAACTGGCCTGGTAGCCAATAATGCCGTGGCAACCAATACACAGCGAGACTTTGCCCTCGCCCTTTTGTGCGTCACCCTTGGCTTCTTGAGCCCAGGCGGTGAAAGTGGTCACTTGAGCGACAAGAGCAACGAGAATGGGTAGCAACAGTTTGTTCATTTTGCAAGGACAATTAGACAATGTTTGATGTAAATCTAAATTTGATTATATAGACCAGCATTTCTCACCCTCCGCAGCCGCCACACTGCGTGTTTGCTCTTCACCATCGCCCAATGCGTCCCACACCATGAAATTCCACGGAACCAAGAATTACGTCGCCACCCAGGATCTGATGCTGTCGGTCAATGCCGCCATCACGCTGCAACGCCCCCTGTTGGTCAAAGGCGAGCCGGGCACCGGCAAAACCATGCTCGCTGAGGAAGTGGCCCAGGCGCTGGACATGCCCCTGCTGCAATGGCACATCAAATCCACCACCAAGGCACAGCAAGGTTTGTACGAGTACGACGCGGTGAGCCGTCTGCGCGACTCGCAGCTGTCAGACATCGACGGCGGCGAACGCGTCAAGGACATCCACAATTACATCGTCAAAGGTGTGCTGTGGCAGGCCTTTACCGCCGACAAGCAGGTGGCGCTGCTGATTGACGAAATCGACAAGGCCGACATCGAATTCCCCAATGACTTGCTGCGCGAAATCGACCGCATGGAGTTCTATTGCTACGAGACGCGCCAGCTGATCAAGGCCAAACACCGCCCGCTGGTGTTCATCACATCCAACAACGAAAAAGAACTGCCAGACGCCTTTTTGCGCCGCTGCTTCTTCCACTACATCAAGTTCCCCGATGCCGCCACCATGCAAAGCATTGTGGATGTGCACTTCCCCGGTTTGAAGAAAGAGCTGATCAGCGCCGCGATGAAGACCTTCTTTGACGTGCGCAACCTGCCCGGCCTGAAGAAAAAGCCCTCCACCAGCGAACTGCTGGACTGGCTCAAGCTGCTGCTGGCCGAAGACATCCCGGCGGAAGCCCTGCACACCAAGGATGACAAGATGGCCGTACCACCGCTGGTTGGCGCCCTGCTGAAGAACGAGCAGGACGTCACGCTGTTTGAAAAGCTGATGTTCATGCAACGCCACAACCGTTGAACCCCGCGCCATGAAAAACAATCTGTGGCTGGAAGGCGTGTCCGACGCCATTGGTTTTGTCGGCGGCGCACTGCTGGGTTTTTGGGTCGGTCGCCTGCTGGGTCTCGACATTTTTGCCCCCGGCTATGGCAATGCCAGCATTGGCGCCATTGTGCTGGTGGGCTTGGGTGGTGGTCTGGGTTTGCAGGTGGCGCGCCGCTGGCGCGCCCGGCAAGCCGCGCAGGCCAAAGACGCCAAGGAGTGAGCATGGCCTTTGTGGAACCCGTCACCCTGTCAGCCCGTGGCGTCGATCTGGCGCCCTTGGGCCTGGATCACGAAGAAGGCCTACGTGCCGCCGCGGCCGACGGTGCGCTGTGGAACATCCGCGTCACCTCGGTTCCCGAGCCGGAACAGACCCGCAGCTACATCGAAAACGCGTTGGCCATGCGCGAAGCGGGTAACCGCTTCGCATTTGCCGCCATCGACAGTGCCAGCAAAAAGGTATTGGGCTGCACCAGCTACCACGACATCGTTCCAGCCCTCAGGCGCCTGGAGATTGGCTGGACCTGGTATGGCAAAAGCAGCCAGCGCAGCCACGTCAACACCACCTGCAAACTGCTGTTGCTGACCCATGCGTTTGAAACCCTGGGCTGCCATGTGGTTGGCTGGCGCACCGATAATTTCAACTTCGCCTCCCAGGCTGCCATCGAGCGCCTGGGTGCCAAAAAAGACGGCGTGCTGCGCGGCCATGCCTTGCGCCGCGACGGCACCATACGCGACACCGTGATGTACAGCATGCGCAGTGGCGAGTGGCCCGAGGCCCGGGCCCAACTGCTGTATTTGCTGGACAAGCCACGCTGATTGCCGGAGGGACCACCCCATGTTGCTCGATTTTTTCTACACCCTGCGCTCCGCCAAGTTGCCGGTCTCCGTCAAGGAATACCTGACCCTGCTCGAAGCCCTGAAGAAAGGCGTGGTCGGCCCCAATACGCCCTCGCCCGAAGACGACTCTGAGCCCTCCGGCTACAAGATCGACGACTTCTACTACCTGAGCCGCACCGCCCTGGTCAAGGACGAAAAGCACTACGACAAGTTCGACCGCGCCTTTGCCGCCTACTTCAAGGGCGTGGAGATGGTGGCCGACTTCACCAAGGACATCCCCGCCGAATGGCTGCGCAAGAACCTGGAGGGCATGCTGAGCCCCGAAGAGTTGGCCAAGCTGCAGAAAATGGGCTGGGACGAGCTGATGGAGACGCTCAGGAAGCGCCTGGAAGAACAAAAGGAACGCCACGAGGGCGGCTCCAAATGGATTGGCACGGGAGGCACCTCGCCGTTTGGCGCCTATGGCAACAACCCGCAGGGCATTCGCATCGGCCAGGACAAGAGCCGCAACAAGAGCGCCGTCAAAGTCTGGGACCAGCGCGCCTACAAGGACTACGACGACACCCAAGAGCTGGGCACCCGCAACATCAAGGTCGCACTACGCCGCCTGCGCAAGTTCGCCCGCGAAGGCCATGAGGACGAGCTGGACCTGGACGAGACCATCAGCAAGACGGCGGCCAACGCCGGCTACCTGGACATCAAGATGC
>JAUSNJ010000070.1 GCA_030645355.1 Rhodoferax sp.
CTTGGCCGTTTCAAGCGAGTCGCCAAAGCGCGCCTGGTCTTCAAGCCTGAAAAACGCGTACATCCCACCCTTGGGCGCGGCCACCTGCACGCCGGGCACAGCCTGCAGCAGCGGAATCAGCGTGTCGCGGCAGGTTTTCAGGTGACTGACCAGGCGCGGCGTCACGTCAGCGGTTCGTTCAATGGCTACCAGGCCGGCGCGCTGGACAAACACCGGCGCGCAAGACGTATTGAACTCGACCAGCTTGCCCATGTGCGGCGTCGCGCTGGGCGGCATCACCAGCCAGCCCAGGCGCCAACCAGTCATCAGAAAGCTCTTTGAAAAGCTATGCGCCACGATCAGCTGGTCGTCAGGGTCGGCCACATCGAGAAAACTCGGCGCGCAGCCGTTCGGCGTGGCGTCATAGTAGAGGCGCTCGTAGACCTCGTCGGCCAGAATCCAGGTGCCGGTGCGCCGGCAGTGCGCCAGAATCACTTCCTGCTCGGCACGCGTGAGCGTCCAGCCGGTCGGATTGTTGGGTGCGTTGATGATCAGCAGCCTGGTTTGGGACGTGACCGCGTCCAGCAACTCGTCCATGTCCAGCTGCCACTGCCCGGCCACCGGCCGCAGGCTCACGCACTTGAGCACAGCGCCCATGATGGCCGGCTGCGCCGTCAGGTTCGGCCAGACCGGCGTCACCGCCACCACCTCGTCGCCCGCATCCACCAGCGCCTGCACCGCCAGCATCAGGGCATTGACGCCGCCCGACGTGACCGCGATGCGCTCGGGGTCGATGGGCGCCGCACCCTCGGTGCGCAGGCCTGCCCCATACCGGGCGATGGCTTCGCGCAGTTCGGGCAAGCCGAGGTTGTGGGCGTAAAAGGTTTCGCCCTGCTGCAATGAGGCGGCCGCCGCGTCGCGGATGAACGCCGGCGTGCCTTCATCGCTCTCGCCAAACCAGAACTTGAGCACATCGCTGCGCCCCATGCCCGCATTGGCCACCTGGCGGATCATCGATTCTTCAAGATTCAAAACAGCCTGTCGCATACCTGCCCTTTCGTGCGGGTTGTGTTGTTCAGTTCAGGGCCGCACCATCTTGCAACTATGCGGCTGCTCGGCGCGCGCCGCCGGAATGGTCTTGATGACGCGAAACCCGTAACCCGAGCCTTCCACGTCAAACTTCACGCCCGGGGTGCCCTGCTTGCCCATGACCGCCACCTGCAGCGGCTGCTGAAACTGGTGGTCCGCGGCGCGCATCGCCCCCTGGTGGCCATACAAGGCAACGGCCGCACGCTCCAGCTGGGCAGCAACGGCTGGCGCATCGGTAGTCCCCGCCTTTTCGATGCTTTGCGCCAGCGCTTCGATCATGAGCTGCATGCGCATATGGACGTAGTCGTCCTGCGGCTTGGGAAAGCGCTGGCGAAAGGACTGGTAAAAAGCCTCCGACCCCGCGCCCGGCTCGTTGGGGAACCAGTCGGCCACCGCGATCACCTTGCCCACGCCGGCATCGCCCAGCGCGGCCGGCACGCCCAGCGCATTGCCATAAAACGTGTAGAACTTGCCGTCATAGCCGACTTCCCTGGCGGCCTTGATCAGCAGCGTCAGGTCGTTGCCCCAGTTGCCGGTCAGCACCGCCTGCGCGCCGCTGGTCTTGATCTTGACGGCGTAAGGGATGAAGTCTTTCACACGCCCCACGGCGTGCAGCTCGTCACCCACGATCTGCACATCCGGGCGCTGCAGGCCGATTTGCTTGCGGGCTTCGCGCAGCACGGCCTGGCCAAAGCTGTAGTCCTGGCCGATCAGGTAGACGCTTTTGAGCGCCTGGTCTTCCTTGAACTGCTCCATCAGGGCCGCCATGCGCATGTCGGCATGCGCGTCGAAACGGAAATGCCAGTAGCTGCATTTTTCGTTGGTCAGGCTGGGCTCGACCGCCGAATAGTTCAAAAACAGCACGCGCTTGCCGGGCTGGCGCTCGTTGTGCTTGTCGATGGCGTCGATCAATGCGGCCGCAATGGCCGATGAATTGCCCTGCGCAATGACGTTCACGCCGTCGTCCATCGCCGAGCGCAAGGCCGCCAGCGCTTCCTCGTTCTGGCCCTTGCTGTCATAGCGCTCGATGACCAGCTTGCGCGCACCGCCCGGCAGCTTGACGCCGCCGCGCGCATTGACGCGTTCGGTGGCCCAGACCAGGTTGCGAAACACCGCTTCGCCGGTGTTGGCGAACGGCCCTGACAGGCTTTCAATCAGCGCGACGCGAATGGGCGGCAAGGCCGGCTGCGCCATGGCCGCCATGGCGGCGGCCCACATCAGGGCGGCCAACACGTGTTTTAAAAGCTTGTTCATTGAAAAGTCGTCCTGTCTTAGGGATTGAATCTGATTGAATTTAAAGAGGAATATGCGTAGGCCGGCGGCGCACGGTGCGCACGAAAAAACCCGAAAAGTGTAAGCGCAGCCGGATCAGCCGATGGCCGCCAGGCTCCAGCGCGGCTTCACGTCAAAGGTGTAGCCGGGCTGCAGCGTTTCCAGACCGGCCTGCAACCGCATACCGGCGGCCAGCGCAATCATGGCGCCGTTGTCGGTGCAAAATTCCAGTTCCGGGTAATGCACCCGCACGCCGCGCTGCTGGCAGGCGGCGTTGAGCTGGCTGCGCAGCAAAGCGTTGGCGCCCACGCCGCCCGCCACCACCATGCGTTTGAGGCCGGTTTGCGCCAGCGCACTCAGGGTTTTTTTCACCAGCACATCGACAATCGCCGCCTGGGTGGATGCGGCCAGGTCGGCCTTGCGGCTTTCCAGTTCGAGGCCGAGTTTTTTGGCCTGCGTCAGCACGGCGGTCTTCAGGC
>JAUSNJ010000085.1 GCA_030645355.1 Rhodoferax sp.
TTCGCCACCGCCAAGTCGCGCATCAAGGTGTTCGACTTCCACCACACCGGCAAGAAAGTGCCCTACACCTGCACCCAGTGCGACGAGGCCTGGTGCCTGCATGCCTGCCCGGTGGAGGCCATTACCGTGGACAAGGCCACCGGCGCCAAGGTGGTGAACGAGTCCACTTGCGTGGGCTGCAAGGTCTGCACCATTGCCTGCCCGTTTGGCACCATCAATTACGTAGAAGAGACCGGCAAGGTGCAGAAATGCGACCTGTGCGGTGGTGAACCGGCTTGTGCCGATGCCTGCCCCACCGGCGCCATCACCTTCATTGACGCCAACTGGACTGGTCTGGGCAAGATGGCCCAGTGGGCCGACAAGCTCGGCAATCAACCCTCTGCTTCCTAGGAGAACGAACATGTCTTGGGCTGGAAAAATCCTCCGCGTCAACCTGACGGCTGGCACCGTCACATCCGAACCCCTCAATATGGACTGGGCACGCGACTATATTGGTTCGCGCGGCCTCGGTACCAAATACCTGGTCGAAGAGGTGGCGGCCACCGTCGACCCGCTCTCTCCCGACAACAAAATCATCTGGGCCACTGGCCCGCTGACCGGCACCATGGCCTCCACAGGCGGGCGCTATACCGTCATCACCAAGGGGCCACTCACCGGCGCCATTGCCTGCTCCAACTCAGGGGGCTACTGGGGCGCCGAGTTCAAGATGGCCGGCTGGGACATGGTCATCTTCGAGGGCAAATCGCCCAAGCCGGTCTACCTGTATGTGAATGATGACGTGGCCGAACTGCGCGACGCCGCCCACCTGTGGGGCAAGAGCGTGTGGGAGACGGAAGCAACGCTCAAGAGCAGCCTGCAGGACCCGCTGACCCGCGTGTCGAGCATCGGCAAGGCTGGTGAAAACGGCGTGCTGTTTGCCGCCGTGGTCAATGACCTGCACCGTGCGGCCGGCCGCTCCGGTGTCGGCGCCGTCATGGGCAGTAAAAACCTCAAAGCCATTGCCGTGCGCGGCACCAAGGGCGTGGGCAATATCCGCGATCCCAAGGCCTTTATGGCGGCGGTCAAGACGGCCAAGAAGGTGCTGGCCGACAACGGCGTCACCGGCACCGGCCTGCCCGCCATGGGCACCCAGGTGCTGATGAGCGTGATCAATGAAGTGGGCGCCTTGCCCACCCGCAACCACCGCGACAACCAGTTTGAAGGCGCCAAGGACATCGGTGCCGAGGCCATGGCCACGCCGCGCAAGACCGACGGCAAGAAGCACCTGGTCACCAACCAGGCCTGCTTTGGCTGCACCATTGCCTGTGGGCGTATCAGCAAGATGGACGAGACCCACTTCACCATCGAGAACAAGCCGCAGTACCGCGGCGCCAATGGCGGGCTGGAATATGAAGCGGCCTGGGCCCTGGGCGCGGCCAACGGTGTCAACGACCTGGAGGCGCTGCAATACGCCAACCTGTTGTGCAACGAGGAGGGCATTGACCCGATCAGCTTTGGCGCCACCGTGGGTGCCGTCATGGAGCTGTATGAAATGGGCGTGCTGACCAAGGAACAGATCGGCATCGACGCCAAGTTCGGCTCGGCGCAGACGCTGGCCTTCCTGGCCGAGGAGACGATCTATGGCCGTGGCTTTGGCAAGGAAATCGGCCAGGGCTCCAAGCGCCTGACCGCCAAGTACGGCCACCCTGAACTGAGCATGTCATCCAAGGGCCAGGAGTTTCCAGCCTATGACGGCCGCGCCATCCAGGGCATTGGCCTGGCCTATGCCACGTCCAACCGCGGTGGCTGCCACCTGCGCGGCTACACCATTGCGTCGGAGATTCTGGGCATTCCGGTCAAGACCGATCCGCTGGAGTCCGAGGGCAAGCCCGATCTGGTGAAAGCCTTCCAGGATGCCACCGCCGCGTTCGACTCATCGGGCCTGTGCATCTTCACGACCTTCGCCTGGGGCCTGCAAGACCTGTCGCCACAGATGCAGGGCGCCTGCAACGAGGACTACACCATTGAGGAACTGGCCAAGATCGGCGAGCGCATCTGGAACATGGAGCGCGAGTTCAACAACCGTGCCGGCTTCACCAACAAGGACGACAGCCTGCCCGAGCGCCTGACCAGCGTGGCCGGCGCCTGCAAGACCGGCCCCGCCAAGGGCAAGTTCAACGAGCTGGCCACGATGCTGCCCAAGTACTACGCCGCCCGCGGCTGGGATTCTGAGGGCCGGCCCACCGCCGCCACCAAGGCGCGTCTGGGTTTGTAGTGAAAGCCTGACCGGACATACGAAACAGCGGTCTTCAATGACCGCTTTCTTTTTGGAGTTGAAATGACCCACCACCTCATCATCGGCGCCGGCCCCGCCGGCGTCATCGCCGCCGAAACCATCCGCAAGCTTAGCGCCCAGGACAGCATCACCATCGTCGGCGACGAGCCCGAGCCGCCGTACTCCCGCATGGCCATCCCCTACCTGCTGATGGGCAACATCGGCGAGTCGGGCACCTACCTGCGCAAGAAGCTCTCGCACTTCGACGATCTCAAGGTAAATGTGGTGCGAGCCCTCGTGAAATCTGTCGATGTAGCTACCAAAACAGTAGCACTCGACAGCGGAAAGACTCTCGGCTTCGACACGCTGCTGGTCGCCACCGGCTCGCACCCGGTGCACCCGCCCATCCCCGGCATCGACAGCGACGGCGTGGAGACCTGCTGGACGCTGGCCGATGCCCGCGCCATTGCAACGCGGGCCACCCAGGGTGCGCGCGTGCTGCAACTCGGTGCCGGTTTCATCGGCTGCATCATCATGGAGTCGCTGGCCGCACGCGGCGTGAAATTGAGCGTGGTGGAGATGGGCGACCGCATGGTGCCGCGCATGATGGGTCCCACGGCTGGCGGCATGATCCGCGACTGGTGCGAGGCCAAGGGCGTGCAGGTGTTCACCGGCACCAAGGTCGAAAGCATCACCGCCGGTAAACCGCTCAAGGTCAAGCTGTCCAACGGCCAGACGGTGGAAGCCGATCTGGTCATCAGCGCCGCCGGTGTGCGCCCTGCCATTGGCTTTCTGGAGCATTCCGATGTCCGCTGCCTGCTGGGCGTGCTGACGGACGAGCATCTGCAGACCAATGTGCCCGGCATATTTGCCGCTGGCGATTGCGCGGAAGCGCTGGACAAAGTCAGCGGCAAGATGATAGTCAGCGCGATCCAGCCCAATGCCGCAGAGCAAGCCCGCGTGGCCGGCGCGAACATGGTCGCCTTTGCACGCGGCGCGCCGCCTAAGGCCAACCTCAAGGGCGTCACGCAGATCAACGTGCTGGACACGCTGGGCCTGATCTCCACCAGCTTTGGTGACTGGCAGGGCCGCCCCGGTGGCGAGCATGTGGAGCTGACCGATGCTAAGGCCGGGCGCCACCTCAGCCTGCAGTTCCAGGGCGATGTGCTGGTGGGATGCAACAGCGTGGGCTGGACCGAGCATGTGGGGGTGATGCGCGGCCTGGTCGAGGGTCAGGTCAAGCTGGGCGAGTGGAAAGAACGGCTCAAACAAGACCCCACCCAACTGATGGAGGCCTACCTGGCCAGCGCCCAGGCGCAAGGGCAGTGGGCCGGTGCGCAGGATGAACGGAGACGATAGACTGACACATGCACATCACGCTCAAGCTCTTTGCTTCCCTCACCGATTACCTGCCGCCCGCCGCCAAGTACACCAACTTCGTGGAACTGGAGGTGGCGGACGGCGCCACCATCACCCAGGTCACCGAGCCCTATCAGTTGCCGCAGAAACTGGTGCACCTGGTGCTGGTCAACGGCCACTACATTGCGCCGGAGCAACGCGCCAGCAAGGTGCTGCTGGAAGGTGACGTGCTGGCCATCTGGCCGCCCATCGCCGGTGGCTAGCCACCCATATGCAATCGTCTTACGCCGAGCGCTTTGAGCGCGAAATGGCCTGCACCGAGGCCGACTGGCTGCGCTGGCTGCCCGCCGCGGTCGGCGACCACCACTGGAAACTGCAGGAACACTCTGCCGGTGTACGCATCGGCGACGGCGCGCTGGGCCTGAAATGGCAGGTGGGCGAGCCGCGGGTCATTGCCCTGGTAAGAATGCCACGTCTGCTGGTGAGTTTTCGCTTTGCCGGGCTCGATGACGCACAGCGTCTGGCCTTCATGCAGCGCTTTGACTTGTATATGCAGCGGGGTGGGGGGTGAAGTAGCGCCGTGGCGCAGAACCGATTGCTGGAGTATCCTTACTCCTTGCCTTCACACGCAAAGGACCCTTTCCCATGGCGCATCTCCGTCTGCGGGCCTGATTCGATGAAAGCGGCGTCGATCCGGTCCCATCTGTTGCTGTTGGTACTGGCGCTGTCGGTGCCCCTGATCAGTTACGTCGGATTCGAGATCTATGCGCAAAGGCAGCAGGCTGTAGACCATACCAAGAGTGCGCTGCGGATGCTGGCCAAGACGATGGCCAGCAACACCGGCGACAAGATTGCGAGTGCCGAGCTAACCCTGGCGCGGCTGGCAGTGCGGCCCCAGGTCCGCAAGGTCGACCCCCAGGCCTGTGACAGCATTCTGGGCGACCTGCTGGCGCTCAATCCGGATTATTCCAATGTGGCCACCACCACCGTGCAAGGTAAGGTGGCTTGCTCCGCCGTCGTTCCACCGGGTGGCAAGCACCTGGACTATGCGCAGAACCCCGCCTTTCAACACTTTCTGAAGTCCCGGCGCTTTGATGTCAGTCAGCCATTTCCCAGTCCGAGCACCGGCAAATGGGTCTCGGTCTTGAGCACGCCGATCTGGAACGACCAGCACGAGTTGGTCGGCGGAGTCCACATCCCAATGGACGTCAAGGCGTTTGACCCCAAAATCCCGACCCAACATTTGCCGGATGGCAGCCGCTATGGCTTCTTCCGCGACGACGGCATCATGGTCTGGCGCAATCTGGACCCCGAGGGCGTTATTGGCAAGCGCCCTGACGCGGAAGCCGCACGCCAGATTGTGAAAATTCGGGATGGCGAATTCGAGAGTCTTGCGGTCGATGGCATCACGCGCTTTTTCTCCGTGGTGCCCATGCCCGAAGTCGGCTGGGTAGCCTTTGTGGGGGTGCCGGTGTCGGTGGTGTATGCCGAAGCCAACCGGCGCGCGCTGACGACCGCGGTCATCGCCTTGCTGTCCATCACGTTGCTGGGCATTCTGGCCATCGCCATGGCACGGTGGATTGCGCAACCCATTGCCGCACTGGCCCATACGGCGCGCCTGGTACACCGTGGTGACCTGGGTGCCCGCGCGATCGTCGCCGGACCGCGCGAAGTGCAGGAAGTGGCCAACGCCTTCAACGCCATGACAGACAGCCTGCAGTCTGCCTCCCAGGCGCTGGAGGCAGAAATAGCCGAGCGCAAGGAGATCGAGGTCCAGATGCGCGATATGGCTTTCCATGATCCGTTGACCGGACTGCCCAATCGCCTGCTGCTCCATGACCGCATGAGCCAGCTGATGGCCGCCAGTGTGCGCGGTGGCTTCTTTGGCGCGCTGATGTTTCTGGATCTGGATGACTTCAAGCCCTTGAACGACACCCATGGGCATGAAGTGGGTGACCAATTGCTGAAAGAGGCCGCCGATCGCCTGACGCGGTGTGTGCGCCAGATGGATACCGTCGCCCGGTTTGGTGGCGATGAGTTTGTGGTGATGCTGGGCGAGCTGCACGCTGATCGTGTTCAATCGATGGCCCAGGCGCACAGCATTGCGGAGAAGATCCGTGTGCTGTTGGCGGCCCCGTACCTGCTGACCATCTGTCAGGAAGGTCAGACGGACCGGTTGGTGGAACACCGCTGCAGCGCCAGCATCGGCGTGGTGCTGTTTTCTACAGGTCCGGCAAGTCAGGCTGACATTCTCAAGTGGGCTGATGCGGCGATGTACCAGTCCAAGAAAGCGGGGGGCAACACCGTCCGCTTTTCCGATGCTGTGGATTGAACGTGCCGCCTGTGCCTAAAACCCGAATGCCCGCACGCCGGGTTTGAGCATATAGGCAGCCACTTCGGGCGGCTTTGCGACGGTTATGCCGTCTGCCAGATCCGCTGGCGTGCGGTCAGCATTGGGCAGGAACAGTGCGCACACCTCTACGGTGGCTCCGGCCTTCATCAAGCCCGCCAGCATTTGCTTGGGCGTCACATTGCGCGGCTTCAATGCTGCGGGCTCGTACGTTTTGAGTGCCAGTTGGCCGGCAGGGCCGCACAGCAGGACGCGCACGGCTGCCTTTTGTTCCAGCATTTGCGTTGCCAGAACCATCGCCATACCCTGGGACTGGTTGTCGGCGCTGGTGACATTGAAGAATGTCTCGGTGGGCGTCTGGGCGTAGCCGCTCAGTGACAGGGTCATGAGGGCGGCGAGGATGATCTTTGTATGTTTCATGGATGACTCCGGTTGAGAAAAATTACTTGTGTGTGGGGCGGTTGCCGGTGACGGTGGTCAGGCCCAGGGCCTCCCAGTCCATCATTCCGCCGCGGTAGTACGAAATCTTGGTCGCGGGGAAGCCCGCGCGCACCATGCTGGCAATGCCGGTGGGGCTTTGCGGGCAGACGGGGCCATTGCAGAAGGCCACGATCCGGGGCGCTTTCGCGCAATCCCATGGGCCCTTGCCCTGGCGGGTGCAACCCATCTCGTCCATGCGGTCTTCGAGCTCGTTGAACGGGATGTGGTAACTGTTGGGGATGGTGGCTTCCAGCGGTTCATCCTCGTCGCGCATGTCGATCACCATCGTGCTCGGCTCGTTCAATGCCTGCAGCACCTCAATTTCCGTGACCGGGCGCACGCCTGGAAGGGGCACCAGCGGTTGCAGGAACCCCTTGTTGCGCGCGCAGACCGTCATGGTCCGCGTGATCGTGAAGGGGCCGGTAGGTGTCTGGACCACGAACTGTTTGTCCTGTCCGATGATCTTCAGCAACTCCGGCCCATCGGCCCAGGCTGGCAGCGCGTTGAACGCGGTTGCCGCCAGCAGGGCCATTGGCAACAGGGCGGGGTGCCAGCACAGCACGCTCATTCCTTGATGGTGCAGGCTTCACCCTTGCAGGAGATTTCGGCATCCAGATACGAGATGTTGGTGTAGCCCTTGCGTCCCAGAATGTCGTAGGTCTTCTGGCTCTTGGCTCCGGTGGCGCAGTTCACGAAGACGGGGGTGTCTTTGGGAATCTTGGCAAAGTCTTTTTCCATGTCTTCAATGGGCAGGCTCATGGCACCCTTGAAGTGGCCGCGCGCATAGTCGGCCGCGGGGCGCACATCAAGGATGAACTTGCCAGCAGCCACGGCCTCCTCAAATACCTTGGGCGAGACCTGGCCGGGGCCATACACGGGTGCCCAACTGAGCGTGGTGACGGCGGGTGCGGCAGCCAGAGGCTCTTTCCAGGCGCTTAACGGAAAGTAGGCCAGACGGCGGAAGTCCATTTCGCGCAGCTCTTCCATGGTGGCGTTGACCGCTGCCATGTCACCGCGACCAATCACGACCAGCGGAGCATTCTTGGACAGCGTGCCCAGCGCCGCCTGACCCTTGGCGCCCTTGAGATCGGCAACGCTCAATTGCACGGTTTTGTTGTTGGCCGTGACGATGGTGTCTTTGCCAGCTGTGGTATCAATCAGGATCAGGTTGCCCTTTTTGACAAAGGGTTCTTCGGCCAGCAGGGGTTGGGCCTTCTGGTTCCAGCCGGGTACGCCATTGCGATAGACCCAGGCGTCGCTGTAGCCCATCTTCCTGAAGATGGCAGCGGAGTCCACTGACAGCGTGCACTCCCGACCGGCGCAGTAGAAGATGACCTTGCCGGTTTTGGGAATGCCCATTGCATCGACACTCGCGGGCTCCTTCATTAGCTTGTCCAAGGGCAGGCTGATGGCGCCGGGGATGTGGCCTGAGAGGAACTTGCCCGCGGGTCGGCTATCCACTACCCAGACCGTCTTGCCGATGGCGCCTTGTTCATAGAACGTGACCATCTGCTCGTTGACTACTTCGTCAGGCTCGACAGGTGGCGGGGTAGCTGCAATGGCATTCCAGGCAAATGCCGAGGCGGCCAGCAAGGCAGCCAGAATCATGCGTTTCATGGTGAAACTCCTTCAACAACAGATCCCACTTCAATGAAACGCACTTTGCGGGGGTCGGGATCCCGGACCCGCGCAGCGCGTGCGGCTTAGCAGCCAGCTGTCTTCTTGAACGACTTGCTGGTGTTCTTGCCGTCTTTTTCCCAACGGGCACGGATCTCGTCGCCTTCC
>JAUSNJ010000089.1 GCA_030645355.1 Rhodoferax sp.
CTTGGAGTTCTTGGCCAACACTTGGTCGATGACCACCCGGTAGCTGGGTGACGAGGCTTGGTGCGCCTCATCGATGACCAGCAAATCAAGCGTGGGCATCTGCTCAAGGTTCATAGGCCGGGAGAGGGTTTGCACCATCGCAAAGGTGGCGTTACCCGACCAGGACTTTTCCTGGGCATTAAACACCGAGGTACTCAAGCCCGGATTGACGCGGGAGAACTTGGCCCGGTTCTGGCCGGTCAGCTCCGTGCGGTGTGCCAGCACACAGGCCTTGGCATCTGGCTCAGACAACATTTTGCCGACCACCGCCGACAACATGATGGTCTTGCCAGACCCGGTGGGCGCGACAGCCAGCGTGTTGCCATGCTGGGCGAGCGCGTCCAGGGTGCGTTGGACCAGCAGGGATTGGCGGGGTCGAAGCATCATGGTGGTGATCCCCCCGCTTACTGCGCCCAGCTCGGACGACCGGGAACCGGCGCACGACCTGTGGCTTGGGCATACGCATTGGCAGCGGGCGCGCCACTGGCAGATGCAGAGGTTGGCGTTGGTGTGCGCGGCGCACCCATGGCAGCGGCGTAGTCTTTGTGGTCGGGCGTCACCGCCGACTTGATGACGGCCTTGTCCTGGCCGTTCTGGTCTTTGTCCCAGTCCACCTTGCCCAGGAACTCGATGCCATCCAGATCAGCAAAGCCGCTGATACGCCGGGCGTTTTGCGCGGCCTGGCTGCTGTCACCCGGCTGGACGTTGCGTGCCGAGTTCAGGATGGCTTTCACCATGGTGCGGCCCATGTTGGCCCACTCAGGTCCCTTGGGGCTGTGCAGACCAATGAGTGACCACATCTTGCGGCGCGCAAATTCACCATCGGTCACCACGAACTCGCAGTTGAGGTACACCGAGCCGGTGCTACTGCTTCGGGTGGCATAACCGCCGGTCCAGCCTTGTGAGGCGTCATCGAAGCCGCCGGGTTTGATTGTCATGCGCACGCGCACCAACGTGCCTTTGGGGATCAGATCGAAAGAGGTTTGTTCAGACGCGGAATTGAAATCGAAGTAAGTCATGTTCAGGACTCCTGAGTGGGGTTGAAGGAAGTGGGGGCGAAGCTGGTGTCTGTGGTGGCCTCAGTTGAGGTGTTGGCTTCTGTCAAAGCAGCAACACTGCTGGCAGGCCGTGCAAAGTCGAGTCGCTCTGGTGCGGGTTTGGCCGGGCCAGCAATCTTTTTCATCAGGCGGCCCAGGTTGGGCTCCTCAATGGCGTCCAGGCGACCCGAGCGGTCTTTGGCCGGATAGCCCCAGCTGTTGAGCGTGTG